>JBIQML010000068.1:0-12657 GCA_044463405.1 Nakamurella lactea
GGCAGACCGGCTCACTCACAGCGGAACGGTGGCTCTCCCCGAGCGCAATATGCAGCGAGCAATGGATCGGGCTCGGCGACGTAGATGCTGTACCCGTTCGGTGCCGGGTGGTCCGGGTCGCCTTCGATGACGACATCGCTTCCGGTGACGGTCGGTAGCAGCGTCACCACACCGGCGATGTCAGCCCCGGCGTGGACCGTCGGGTCCACCTGGACGCCCGGCGAGGTGACCGATGGGCTGGCCGGGTTGGTCGCGGTGCCGGAGTTCGCCGTGATCCGGATGGTCTGGGTGGGGTAGTTAAACCCGTTGCAGTCCGCGGTGGGCGCGCCGCGTCCGCTACCGTCCCCGGGGTTCCACAGGCTCGCCGCATTGGCGATCGTGATCGCCTCGGCCAGCGAGCAGTTGGCCGTCACTTCGATGTAGTCGGTCAGCGCGCCGTCGGCCCGCGCCGATTGCGGTACCGGTGTGACAACAACCAGCGCCATTCCGGCGAGTGCAGCGGCAACGAGGCCGCCGCCCAGGCGCATGGCCGAAGCTCGGATGCTAGCCACGGTCGAGACGATCAGCGGGGTCGAGTGCGTCTTGTTCACGGCCATTCCAATGGGTCGCTACTCATCGGTGCCCCGCGGGCACCATCGCGAGCAGGCTATGGGCCTATGAGCACAAGGACGCCAGATCGCGCCCCGGTTGAGTAGAACGGACCGCGGATTTGAGTAGCGACGCGTGGAGTCAGTCTGCTGCTGTCCCTGGGATCAGCCCGCGCCTTGGATATCGCCGTCACTGATCAAGAGGCCATCACTGTGGCCTCGTTTACGGCTGTAGGACGGGCGCGCAAAGCGTGCTCAATCCTACAGCCGCAGTGGAGGTGGCGGGATCCCCTACTGCTCCGCTGGCGCTCCGCAGCGGGGGCCCACTCGATTGCTGCGCCCAAATGCAGCTGTAGGGCCGGGCGAAAAGCGTGCCCGGCCCTATAGCTGCAGTGGAGGTGGCGGGAATCGAACCCGCGTCCAACGGTGCGTTGTGAGGCCTTCTCCGGGTGCAGTCCGCTACGTCTCTACTCGGCCCCACCGGTCCCACGGACTAGCCGGTGTGACGGGCCCAGCCACTGTGAGATGTCCCGACGGGCCCCGTGGCCGGGTCCGGCGGTGATCCTCCTTGGCGACGCCAGGGTCCGGGCCGGAGGCCCTCCCGGTCTGACGGAGTCGCTATCGCTTAGGCAGCGAGGGCGAACTCGCGCTGACTGTTGTCGGCGCTTGATTTTTTGCAACGGGTGGTTAACGAGATCATCGTTGCCTTCCTCGACCCGCTTCTCCTCACTCGACAGCCGCTGTCGAGACCAATCACCCCCAGGTGTCGGTTGACGAATGTTCCAACGACCCGAGTCTACCGAGTGTTCCCGTCACCGCCCAGCGAATTGCGCCGGTCCGCCGCCGGCGCAGGGACGTCAGTCCCGGTCCATCCCCTTGGCCCGCCGGCCCAGGTATCGCTGGACCTCGCGGTCGGCGTCCCGCTTGGCGATCGTCTGGCGCTTGTCGTATTCCTTCTTGCCCCGACCGAGGGCCAATTCGACCTTGACCTTGCCGTCCAAGAAGTACAGCGAGAGCGGCACCAGCGTGTAGCCGCCCTCGCGGATCTTGCCGGCCAGCCGGTCGATCTGCGCGCGGTGCAGCAGCAGCTTGCGCGGACGGCGCGGCGCATGGTTGGTCCAGGTGCCCTGCACGTACTCGGCGATGTGCACGTTCCGCAGCCAGACCTCGTCGTCGGAGATGGTGGCGAAGCCGTCCACCAGGTTGGCGCGGCCGTCGCGCAGCGACTTGACCTCGGTGCCGGTCAGCGAGATGCCCGCCTCCATCGTGTCCACGATGGTGTAGTCGTGCCGCGCCTTGCGGTTGGAGGCGATCAGCGTGCGGCCCCGGTGGGCGGGCTTGGCTGCTTTGGCTGTCATGGCTTTGACAGGGTATCCGTCACCGCCAGGTCTTTGTCTGTCGTGTGGTTCAGGGGGCGCCCGACCGCACCCTGAGCCACACGACTGCGGCAGGGCACAGGGTTTACAGCCGCACGTACAGCCGCAGCGTGATGTACGAGCTCAGCGCCGCCAGCGCGACGGCGATGCCACCCAGCCACGGCGTCACCCATACCAGGTCGGACGCGCCGATCGGCGGCAGGATCCCGGCGCGCATCACCGACCCGAGGGTCTTGTCCACGAACAGGAACTTCATCGCCACCAGGCCGCCCACCGCCAGGGCCGCGCCGATCACCGCCGAGAACACCGCCTCGACGATGAACGGCAGCTGGGTTCGCCATCGGGACGCCCCGACCAGCCGCATGATCGAGGTCTCGGTTCGTCGGGTGTACGCCGCGATCTGGACCATGTTGGATATCAGCAGCAACGACGCGAGTGCCTGGATGAGTGCCACGATGATGGTCGCGTTCCGGATGCCGTTGAGCACCGTGAACAGCCGGTCCAGCACCTCGCTCTGGTCCGTGACGGACTTCACCCCGGGGGCGTGCTGGTAGCGCGCTTGGATGACCTTGTACCGCTGCGGATCCTTCAGCTTGACCTTGTACGAGGCGTTCAGGTCGCTGGGCTTGGCGATCTCCAGCAGCTCCGGCTGGCTGGCGAACATCTGCTGGTACTGCCGCCAGGCCTGCGCCTGGCTCTGGTACTGCACGGAGGCGACCAGGTCCTTGTCGGCGCGCAGGTCGTTGCCCAGGTCCTGGCAGGTCTTGTCGTGGCAGTCCGGGTCCTGCTGGGACTGGTCCACCGTGAGGTAGATGGTCACCTCGACCTTGGAGCCGTAGACCTGGCGCATGGTGTCCGTCATCCTGGCCACGATCAGCCCGGCGCCCAGCAGGCACAGCGAGATCGCGGTGGTCAGGATCATGGCGACCGTCATGGTGACGTTGCGCCGCAGTCCGCGCAGTATTTCGGTGAACATCTACCGCTCGCATCCAGTCATGTCGTCGTCGGCCCGGGCGGGCGGTCAGCGGCCCACCCCGTACACGCCGCGTGCCTCGTCCCGGATCAGCTTGCCCAGTTGCAGTTCGATGACCCTCCGGCGCATGGAATCGACGATCGTGTTGTCGTGGGTGGCCATCAGGACGGTAGTTCCGGTCCGGTTGATCCGTTCCAGCAGCAGCATGATGTCGGCGCTGGTGTCCGGGTCCAGGTTGCCGGTCGGCTCGTCGGCCAGCAGCAGCAGCGGCCGGTTGGCGAACGCCCGGGCGATGGCCACCCGCTGCTGCTCGCCTCCGGACAGTTCGCGGGGCATCCGGCTGGCCTTGCCCTCCAGGCCCACCAGCTCCAGTACCTCGGGGACGACCCGCTTGATCACCGCCCGGGACCTGCCCGTCACCTCCAGGGCGAATCCGACATTCTGCGCCACCGTCTTGTTGTTCAGCAACCGGAAGTCCTGGAACACGCAGCCCAGCCGGCGGCGGTGCCAGGCCACCCGGCCCCGGCGCAGCTTGACCAGGTCCTTGCCCGCCACCTCGATGCGGCCTCCGGTGGGCATCTCCTCGCGCAGCAGCAGCCGCAGGAAGGTGGTCTTGCCCGATCCGGACGGTCCGATCAGGAACGCGAACTCGCCCTTCTCGACGTCGACGCTGACGTCCTCCAGGGCCGGCCTGGTGGACGTCTTGTAGCTCTTGGTGACGTGGGACAGGTGAATCACAAGGCGGAACTCTACCGGCCGGGTCTGTTATCCAGGCGTTACCACGGCCGGTGGACGCGGTGGTTCGCCTCTCACTTTGCTGCGCCGGGCGGCTCCGGGGCGCCCTCCAGCGCGGCCAGGACGGTGCCGTGCAGGTGCCCGTTGGTGGCCAGCGCCGATCGGGTGGCGGCCCCGACCGGGGAGCCGTCGGCGGCGGTGAAGGTGCCCCCGGCGGCGGTGACGATGGGCGCGAGGGCGGCCAGGTCCCACAGGCCGAGCTCGGGTTCGGCGGCGATGTCCACGGCCCCCTCGGCGACGAGCATGTAGGAGTAGAAGTCGCCGTAGCCCCGGGTGCGCCAGCAGCGCCGGGTCAGGTCGTGCATCTGCGTGCCACGGCCGGCGTCCTCCCATTCCCGCAGGTCGGACAGCGACAGCGAGGCATCGGCGACGTCGGTGACGGCGGACACGTGGCAGTCGCGGACCGGACCACCCGCGACGCTCGTATGGGCGCCCAGGCCGTCGGCGCCCCACCACCGGCGCGCCAGCGCCGGAGCGGACACCACGCCGAGGGCCGGCTGGCCGTCGACCAGCAACGCGACCAGGGTGGCCCAGATCGGAACGCCGCGGACGAAGTTCTTGGTGCCGTCGATGGGGTCGATCACCCAGCAGCGCCCGGCACCGGGGTCGGTGCGGTCCGCGTCACCGACGGCGGACTCCTCCCCCAGCACGGCATCGCCGGGGCGCTGGGTCGCCAGCGTGTCGCGGATGGCGCGCTCCACGGCCAGATCGGCGTCGGTGACCGGGGTCATGTCCGGTTTCGAGTCGATCCGAAGGTCGGCGGCGCCGAACCTCGGCAGGCTGATCCGGTCGGCGAGGTCGGCCATCTCGCGGGCCAGGTCCAGGTCGGCGGCGAGATCGGGCGCGGGGTCGTGCATGCTCTGGACCGTACCGGGCGCGGGCTTGATCCTGTCATCCGCCGGCGACCGTCGCCCGCAATCCTTCCGCCTCTTGAGCCGTCACAGAGGACGACAGCATGCCGGACCGTGGTGACCGTCAGCGTCGCGCCACGCGGGGCGCTGTGCGCATCAGCGCTTCGAACGGTGCGAGGGTTCGGCACCCGCGCATGCTTGGTCTGCCGACACCACCTCGATCTGCGGTGCGAAGCTCGCCATGACCTGCAATGCGTGCTCGTGCAGCGCTGATGACGACCCGCGGCATGCCTCGGCGATCACCCGAACGAATCGGCCCGCGTCCGCTGCCGCGATGGCGGTGGCCATGACGCAACATTCGGTCGCGACACCCGCGAGGTACAGGATTGTCTCCGGGCCGACGATCCGGCTCAGTGCCGGTCCCCACTTGTTGAATCGTCGTACATCGACCATCACTGCACCGGCGGGCACGTCGAGCGCAAGATCCCACAGCGGATCGCGATCGTCCCGCAACATCGCGGGATATCGCTTGAAGTAGGGACCCCAGGACCCTTCCACCGGGGACGGTGGAAGATATCGGGTAAGCGCGATGCGGCCTGAGAATCGAGAAATCAGGTCCGGCAGACCGGCGCGAAGCTCGTCGAATCCTGGAGTTTCCCACTCCGTACCCGGGCCGAAGGCATGTTGCATGTCGACGATCCCCAGGACGGCGGAGGCGGGCATCATCGCGAACCGCCCCAGCCGAGGGGCTCTCGCAACCACAGCACCAATCGGCTGCCGCCCTCCACCGTCACCGGTGTGGCGACATCGACGTGTACCGGGCTGTCGTCGATGGCGCCATGGACGATGTTCGATTGCGTCACCCCTTCGATGCTGATGGACGCCGTGGCATCCGGTCGCACCGAGACTCTGTATTCGTCGCAGTCGACCCAAAGCCGTCCGGCGTCGCGGGCGCGCAACAGCGGCGCACCGTTGAGCCGCACGCATACGTCGCGATTCGAGCCCTCGGTCTGCCACCACCGTCCCGGCGTCACCAGTTCGCCGGCCCGTTCACCCGGCGCAAACACCAGGCCGCCCCAGGGCGATTGGTCGGCAGCGTCCAGGCAGCGCAGTAACGCACACAGCGCCCCCCAGGTGTAGAACGGATCGGCGTCGGCTGATTCGTCCGGGCCAGTCGGGTGCACGTGGTAGTTCTCCATGCAGCGGCGGTGAGTAGTCCAGGCCGGCTCGAACATCCGCCACGCGGCATCCGCCAGGGCCGTGGCGGTCTCGAATGCCCCGTTGCGGCGCAAACCCTCCCACACCAGCATCAAGTGTGGTCCCCACACCCGACCCCGCCAGTAGACATTGTCTGATGTAGCCGGATCATCGAACGTCGATGCCGGAAGAACCCGCTCCCCCCAAAACTCACCGGGGTTGCGCAGGTGCTCCTCGATCAGCGCCGACTGCTGTGCGGGGGTGGCCGCTCCGCACAGCATCGGGTAGAAGCTGGTCGGAGTCAGCGAACTGCTGAACTCACCGGACCAGCGGCGGGCGGCGAAAACGTTGCGGCGCGGATCCCACAGCTCAGTGGAGATCAGCTCGTTCAGCGCAGCGCTTCGCTGTTCCAACCGGTTCGCGGTACCCCGGTCGCCAAGTATCCGCGCCATGCGGGCCAGAAGCTGGGACTCAAGCGAGAGCAGGCTGCTGAGCCCTGGCTCGGCTACGTCGAGAGTGCCACGTGACGCGTCGAATTCGGCGAAGTCGAACATCGGCGAGTTGTCCATGAACGACTCATCCATGGCCGCCTGTTTGGTTCCGACGAACGCGCCGCTGCCGATGTCGGAACTGCCGTACTCCAACAGGCCGTCGCCGTTACCGTCCCGGTGGGCGAACCACCATTCGTGGGCACGCAACACCACCGGGAAGTACCGCTGCAGCATGCCGTTGTCGCCGGTCCGGTCGTACAACCGCCACAGCGCATAGCCGGCGATGGGCGGTTGGGATCGATCGACCCACTCCTGGAGCTGCGTCGTCAGGCACGCCAGGTTGCCGGCGGGGGTCGCCGCACCGATAGCCGCGTCGAAGTTCGCCCACGCCAAGTCGAAGTCGCCACAGGAAGCGGCCAAGATAGAATGGAAGAGCATGTCGTCGAGCCACACGCCCCACCCGCCGAACTTGCCGGACAGCCAGTTTCGGGTGAGCACCGTCGTCGGCCGGGCATGTACGTGGTCCCACACCGTATTCCAGCCCACGACGTCACGTACGGCGGAGCGCGCCGTGGCGCACTGATCGGCGCGGTCGTCGCCAACCGGTTGGTGCTTCCCATGCTCGTCGCCGAGCCCATCGAGCGCGGCGCGGAACGCGGGGTCGACGAGCAGCCCGGCGGCGTCCTGCTCCGCTGTGGCGGAGTCGGTACGGTGCGCGATCGCTACCCGTACCTCAGGATGCATCTGTGCATTGAAGCGCAGCGCAGACCATCGGCCCTCCGCCTCCTCCGGATCTGCCACGTAGTAGCCGAATTCGCTGATGGCGTGTCCATTCGAGTCTTCGTCCGGGTACAAGCCGCAGAAGGAGGGTTCATGGTCGGACGCAATCGCGAACTCGGCGCTGCGATACCGGGCCCGTAGCCGGACGCCTCTGACGTCCGCGGTCGGCCGGAAAATCCGCGGTTCAGATGGTCGATAAGGGGTAGGACCGAGGCGCTGCTCGGAGAATCCGACCTCCACGGCGAACCACATTCTCAGGCCCCACTCGCCCAGTGACAGGACGCGGATCCGAGTACCGATGTCGAAGTCGGACAGCGATGCAAAGGTGATCTCGATCCGGGAGCCTTCGAAGACAACGACGCAACTTGCCCGACTGCCGTCGAGTTGATGCTCACCCAGGACGACGTCCGCCGTCGAGGGCAACAGATAGCGGGACGCCTTGCTGGAGTATGCGGATATGCGCACGGTTAACCCGGTTGTCAAGTGACAGAACGCCGCGGGTCTGGCGCCGTCCCACGTGTTCCATACCCGCCCAGCAATTGGAAACATCCGCCTACCCCACATCTCCACTTGCCAGCAACGAGACTCGCTGCGGGAGGTCGAGCACCACCGGGTCACCCTTGGCCAGCGCATCCTGGCCCGTCACCGCGGGCGAGAGGACCAGCACGGACACGGTCTGGTCGTCCACCTTGACGGTGATCGCAGCCGTCGGACCGCCGAAGTCGATCTCTGAAATCACCCCGTGGATATCGCTGCCGGAGCGTTTCCCGCGTAATCGAGAGATTCGGACCGTCTCCGGCCGGACGGCTGCGATCCATCCCTCCGCTCCGCCCGGAGGGCTGGCCAACTGCTCAAGTTGTCGGTGCACGCGCTGATTGCCGACCCGTATCTCGGCGATCGGATCCGGGCCGGACTCATCAACGGCCGTAGCGAAAAGGTTGACGGACCCCACGAATCCTGCGACGAACTCGTCCGCCGGCCTGCTGTACACGCGAGTCGGCTCGTCGTTCTGGCGTGTGACCCCGCCCTCGAGGACAACGACCCGATGCGCCAGGAACAGCGCCTCCTCCTGGTCGTGGGTGACGAAGACTGTCGTGACCTTCGTCTCGGCCTGAATTCGCTTGAGTTCCTCGCGAACCTCTTGTCGGACCTTCCGATCCAGGGCGGACAGCGGTTCATCCAGTAAGAGGACCGCTGGACGTATCACGAGTGCCCTGGCGACGGCAACACGCTGTTGCTGACC
The DNA here is from genome assembly GCA_044463405.1 of Nakamurella lactea. GTDB lineage: Bacteria > Actinomycetota > Actinomycetes > Mycobacteriales > Nakamurellaceae > Nakamurella > Nakamurella lactea_B. Next base: position 8,294 of record JBIQML010000068.1, read on the forward strand.
GCCCGATAGCTCGGTAGGACGTCGAGACTCCAGTCCGGTGAGGCGGACCAGTCGAAGCACCTCAGCAACCCGTTCGCGAACCTCGCCGCGACGGACGCGACGCATCTTGAGCCCGAACGCCACGTTCTCGAACACGTTCATGTGCGGGAAGAGCGCGTAATTCTGAAACACCACGCCGACGTCTCGGCGCTCCGGCGGCACATGGGTGAGGTCCACGCCGTTCAACCGCACTTCTCCGCCGTCCGCCTGGACGAATCCCGCGATCACCTTCAACAACGTCGTCTTTCCCGACCCGGATGGTCCGAGCAACGCATGGATCTCACCGACCGGAACCGTCAGGTCTATTCCCCGCAGGACAAGCGTCGATCCGTAGCTCTTGCTCACGTTCTCCAGAGACAGTCCGGCTTGTTGCCCGCCATTGCCAGCAACGATATCGGCCGCCATACCGATCACCTTTTTCCCTTGAAGACTGTTTCTTGGATACACGCGTCCGGGCTGCATTCACGCATTGCTACCGTCCCGGCTCGCACGAAGCACTCCGCTTCGGTTGAATCCCAGCTTGCCGAAGGCGACAACGATCACCAATGTCACCGCCACGATCAGGGTCGCGAGCGCGTTCAAATCGGGTGTGTAGCCCACACGAACCAGCGTGTAGATCCGTAATGGCAGTGTCTGAACTCCGAACGGGGCAAGAAAGTATTGGACCAGAAAGTTGTTGAAGGAAACCATGAACGCCAGCATCGCACCGCCTGCGATCGATGGCAGCGCCAGAGGCACCAGTACATACCAGTAGACCTTCATCGGCCGAGCGCCGAGCGACCGAGCGGCGTCCTCCAAGTCCTTGGATATCCCTGCAACCCCCGCGCTGACGGTCAGTACCACATACGGCAGGGTGATCGCACACAGACCGAGAAACATCGGGAAGTATCCGCGACCCAATCCGATCGCATTCGCCACCAGGAGCATACCCACCCCGAGGATCAGCCAAGGTACAGTGAGCGCCGCCAGCAGCACACCGTTCACGGCCAGCGCCGAGATCCGGGAAGCCCTCCTGGCCAACCAGATTGCCGTCGCCGTCCCGATCAACGTCGTGGTCACTGCAACATAGACCGACAGCTTGACCGATAGCCATGTCGGTGGTAGAAGCGAGCCGTCGGTGAACAGGGTTCGATACCAGTCCAACGTGAATCGGAATGGCAATGTGCCGTACTGCGACTGGTTGAACGACATCAGCACAATCACCACGAGAGGCGCAAATAGCACCAACAGAGTGAGCCATAGCAACAACTTCAGGGCCGGACCAACCTCACCAGTGGTGCCCAAGCGGCGCATACGGGCGGACATCAACGACCACCCCTGAACACGAATCGCAGACTGTAGATCGCCGCGATGATGACCAGGATCCCGATCAACAACAAGATTGACAATGCCGCAGCGGTCGACGGGTCATCGACGGTATTCAATTGGTCGTCGATGACGTTGCCGATCAGTGTGCCGTTCGTGCCACCGAGGATCTGCGGTTCGACGAACGCGCCGCCCATGGGCACGAACACCAGGACGAATGCCGCAATCAGTCCAGGAACCGACAGCGGTGCGATCACGTGCCGGAATCTCCGGATCGGCCCGGCTCCGAGTGACGCGGCCGCCTGGAGGTGTGCCTGCTCAATTCTTTGCGAGGCGGCGAAAATGATGAACAAGGCGATCGGGATGTTCTCGTAGGCAAGCATCAGAACGGTGCCGCCCTGCGTGTAGACCAACGAAGCATCGTCCGGCACGATCCCGAGCCGGCTGAGCAACCAAATGACCGGGCTGCCCGGGCCTGCCACCACGAAGATGCTGTAGATCAATAGCAAGTAGGACGTCAAGTACGGAACGATGATCAGACCCAAGACGATATTGCGCCAGGCTCCCTTGATGCGGGACAGCGCCCAGCCTGCCGGCCAGGCAGCCAGCACCGTGATCACCGCCGCGATCCCAGCGGTGAGAAACGTCTTACCGTACAGCTTGAGGTAAAACGATTTGGAGAAGATCTTCTGATAGGTATCCGTCGACAACCTGGTCAACTTCGAGACATCTGGTGCGAAGCTGAACCAGATCAGCACTAACAGTGGTAAGACAACCATGAGGACTAGGATCGCAGCCGTCGGCACGTTCACCAGCGCTAATAGCCCACCGGAAACGTGCCGCCGGCCGGTCACCCGAGTTCGCTGAGCCGGCTCGGAATGCTGTTCGACGCTGACGGTCAACCTCCTACCCTGCCTTTACTTCCTCCCATAGCTGGGTCCACTCCTTCAATGTGTCGAGGGGAATCCCAGCCTGGAACGCAGCTTTGCCCTTGAAGTCGATCAACGCCTTGGCAGACAGCTTGTCCTGGTCGGATGCGCTCAAGGCATCCACGGCGGCTCCATTCACCGGAACGGCGAGCTGCTGGTTGGGCCCCGGCTGGCTGATCCAATGATGGAAATACTCGACGCTCGTCAGGAAGTTGATCCATGCATATGCCAGGTCGAGATGCGGCGCATTCTTGGCGATAGACCAGTTGTCTCCCCAGACGATGGTACCTTCCTTGGGGAAGATGAATTTCACCGCGTGACCATTGCTGTTTAGCGTACCGGCAAGACCGGACCACAGATTGCCCATCGTGACCGCCCCGGAAAGGTAAGGTTTGTTCCAATCATCGGCCGAGGACCAGAAGACCTTGACGTTCTTCTTTAGATCCTCCAGCGCGGTTCGCACCTTATCCAGATCAGGATTTTGAGGGTCCTCGCCGAGGTACACCGCGGCAGTCATGACCGCCGTCGTCGGATCATCGAAGAACGCGACCTTACCCTTAGAAGACGGGTCCCACAGCAGCGACCAACTGTCGGTATCTCCTGTGACCTTAGGACTGACCGCCAATGACGTAGCGCCCTGCACCCACGGAACGGCGTAGAGGTCCCCCTGGTAACGGATGGAGTCCAACTTTGTAAATCGGGGCTCCAACTGATCCCAGGTCGTGATCTTGGCCTCATCAATGGGTTGAATGAGACCCTGTGAGGCCGCTGGGTCCACATACTCGAGATTGGGCAGCAGGACGTCGATAGTGCCCAACCCACCCTGTTTGAGCATTTGCAGCATTCCATCTTCGGAGGTGAAGTAGACGTTCTTCACCTTCGCACCGGTCTGACTCTCGAACTCCTTGAGCGCCCAAGGGTCATCGCATCCATATGATTGCCAACAGGCAACTACGAGCGTCTGCCCCTTGTACTGTTGTTTGCCACCAGTACTAGTTGCACCCTGGCTGGATTCCCCCGCGGACCCCGAGCCACTGCGCGACGACGACGCAGAGGTCGACGAGCCATTGGTGTCATTCGAAACTGAAGTCTTGTCGGACCCCGCCGCGGACGATCCGGAATTGGAACACGCGGCTACTATCAACAGTCCTGCCCCAAGCACAAGGCTCAGGCCAAATGCGCGCCGACGAAACATCATTGCTCCTTTCGCTCGTATTGGTGGATGATATACCATATATCATCCGCTCGAACGGCTGCCGATCAGCACCACCAGCCGTTCGCATGGATCCGACGAGCGACTCGCTGGTCGGGGTCTTACGGTTCGCGTGGCGTTTCCAAGCCTCCTTGAGTGACTCCCCGGGGTGCCAGCGCGGCGTCCGACGGCGACGGCCATCTCAGAACACCACCCCGGCGCGCAGGATCACGTTGCCGAAGGGCGTGGTCTCCCCGGTCCGGACCACGGCCCTGGCGCCGGCGGCGGCCCGTTTGAGATCGTTGTGACCGACCCTGCGGATCGGCAGGTCGGCCAGTGTGTCGGTGATGGCGTCCAGCAACGGACCGTCCAGTTCGGTGGCGATGGTGGCCCCCTCCACTCCCAGATCGGCGAGAACGGCGGTGAGAACGGGCATCAGGCCGGGTTCTCCCCGCGTCCAGAGCAGGTCGACGGACTCGACCCCGGCCGGCACCGGGAACCCGGCGTCCGCCACCACCAGGGTGTCGGTGTGCCCGAGCGATGCGATGATCTCGATCAGCCGGGGGTGCCAGATTCCGCCGTTACGCATGTCTACGACGCCCCGCTCGGTTCTGGGCATCCGCAGGAGCCCCTCGCCACCAGCGTCACCGGTAGGACCGTGGTGTCCGCCGGAATGCTCGGATCGGCGATCCGCTCCACCAGCCCGGTCACCGCTGTGCTGCCGATGTCCGCGAACGGCTGCACCATGGTGGTCAGCGCCGGCACCGTGTAGGCGGTGGACGCGATGCCGTCGAACGAGGCGATCGCCACGTCCTGCGGGCACCGAAGGCCGAGCTCGTTGACCGCCCGCAGTGCGCCGACGGCCTGCTCGTCGCTGGCCACGAACAACGCGTCGTGCC
>JBIQML010000069.1:0-12551 GCA_044463405.1 Nakamurella lactea
GACCGTCACGTCCGGTCGCCAACCTTCCGATTTCCCGGACAACGCACCGAACGTCCGGGTACGGTCGCGTCACCCGCGGTGCCGACCGGCGCCTCCCGACGGTGACAAGGACGGCCATGACCCGTGCGCGCCCGCTCCGCAGGTACGCGGCCGTGCTCGCGCTGTCCGCCATCGCGGTCAGCGGCTGCGCCACCGCGATCGCCGGGGCACCGGTGATGGCGTCGCAGGGCCAGGCATCCGGCGCGGACCCGGGCTCCGGCGCCGGCGCATCGGGTCCCTCGGGCTCCGGCACGGCGACACCTCCGGTGATCCCCACCCCGCCGCCGGACACCGGCGTCCCGGACTCCGCGGTGGGGCTCAAACCGGGAGTCCCGCCCGCGAACCTGACCGTTCGTGGCGATCACGGCACCGACGCCGACGTCCTCGCCAAGGACACCATCGCGGACCTGATCACCTTCTACTCGGACTCCTTCCAGACGAATTTCGGGCAGGAGTTCACCCCACCCGGCCAGTACGTGTCCTACGACTCCCGCGACGCGTCGGCGTCGGTGTGCCAGCACTCGCTGTACCAGGCCGTGAACGCCTCCTACGCCCTTCCGCCCTGCAACGCCATGATCTGGGACCGCGGCGTGCTGCTGCCGAAGATGATGGACGACATTGGCATCCTGTCCGTGCCCACCGTGCTGGCGCACGAGATGGGCCACCGCGTCCAGACCATCCTGGGATTCCACGCGACGGGGAGTTCGGTCCTGGTCGCCGAGCAGCAGGCGGACTGCTATGCGGGGGCGTACTGGCGGTGGGTCAACGACGGCCACTCGACCTACTTCGCCATCAATCAGCACGCCGGCATGACGCAGGTGCTCAACGCCATGCTCAGCCTGCGCGACCCGCTGGGCACCGACCCCAGCGAGTCGCAGCCGGGCGGTGACGGCGCCCATGGCTCGGCCTTCGACCGGGTCTTCGCGCTGTCCCTGGGTTTCGCCAATGGGATGACGGCGTGCCACGGCATCGATCAGGCCTCGGTGGACGCGCGGGTGGCCGAGTCGCCGTTCTCGCAGATTCCCGATCCGAAAACGGCCGGGAACCTGCCCATCACCGACTCGTTCCTGTCCGAGGTGGCCGACACCGCCAACACGTTCTTCGGCCAGCACGCCACCGGATTCCAGGCACCCGCCCTCGCTGCGGCCGGCAGCGGTTCGTCCGGGACCTGCCGGGGCTACACCGTCAGTTCTCCGGTGACGTACTGCCCGCCGACGAACACGGTCTCCTACGACCTGGCCGAACTGCAGCGCATCGGCACGCCCACCGCCGGTTTTACCTCCTACAACGGGGACTTCTCGGCGATCATCCTGCTGGTCGGCCGGTACGGGCTGGCCGCGCAGGCTGCCGGCGACGCGGCGTCGCTGACGGGCGACATCGCCGGGCTGCGCGGCCTGTGCTACGCCGGAAGCTGGGCCAGTTGGATGCGCGACCCGCAGGGCGCGAAGGGGCTGGCCCTGTCGCCGAACGATCTGGACAAGGCGGTGTACGAGGTCATCAACTCCCCGCTCAGCGGCGGCGACGCGAACGGCGCCAGTACGGCGAGCATCTTCGACCGGGTGCAGGCCTTCAACATCGGCGTGACGACCTCTACCGACACCTGCCGCAACTACTACGCTGGCTGACGGGGCGGCACGGCCGGGAGGGGGTCAGGTGAGTCGCGGGACGGATTCCTGCCGGCGCGCCCCGGCATCGGCGCCGGCCGCCACCGTGACGGCGCTGGCCGCCGCGCTGATCCTGCTCGCCGGATGCACCGCCACGATCACCGGTCAGGCGGTGCGCCGTTCCACCGCGAGCGCCACGACCGCGCCACCTTCCAGCACCGCCCCGCAGTCCAGCACCGCCCCGCAGTCCAGCACGGCCCGGCCGTCCAGCCTCGTGCCGCAGTCCAGCACCGCCACGCCGTCCAGCCTCGTGCCGCTGTCCACGTCCGCCGGCGTCAGCAGCACGCCGCCGACGCCGAGCAGCGAGGCCGGCACGTCCACCGGCAGGTCCAGATCCCCGGCCACCACCAGCCCGGTGTTCCCGACCATGACCTCCACCAGCGCGGTCCCGGACAGCGCGGTCGGTCTCAAGCCGGGCGCACCCACGGCGGCGCTGACGGTCAAGGGCGCGACCGACGACGAGGCGGACGTCATCGCCATCGACGCCCTCGCCGACCTGTACGACTACTACGACAACGCCTTCGTCACCGACTTCCACCAGCACTTCGTGCCGCCTGCCCACCTGGTGTCCTTCGACTCCCGGGACCGCGCGGGCAAGGTGTGCGGGGACTCCACCTACCAGTTCGTCAATGCCGCCTTCTCCCCCGGCTGCGACACGGTCGCCTGGGATCGCGGTGTCCTGCTGCCGGCGCTGATCTCCCAGATCGGGCCGCTGGCACCGGCCGTGGTGCTCTCGCACGAGATCGGCCACAGCGTGCAACACCAACTCGGCGTGCCGGCCCATACCTCGACGCTCACGCGGGAGCAGCAGGCCGACTGCTACGCCGGCGCCTACTGGCGGTGGGTCGCCGACGGCCACTCGACCTACTTCAACTTCAACCAGAGCGAGGGCATGCGCCAGCTGCTGCTGACCCTGTTCCAGGGGCACGATCCGGTCGGCAGCTCGGGGTCGGGGGATCTGGACCACGGCAACGGATTCGACCGCACCTACTCGGCGACGCTGGGCTACACCTCCGGTGCGGTGCGCTGCAGCCAGATCGACAACGCGGAGATCGCCCAGCGCGGACAGGAGTTCCCGTTCACCGGGATCCCGCAGGACTACGGCAATCTCAAGATCACCGAAGAGTCCGTGTCCGGGATCATCGCGACGGTCGACGACTACTTCGCCCAGACCGCCCCCGGCTACCTCCCTCCGACGCTGAGCACCTTCACCGGAACCACGCCGCCACCCTGCGACGGGTACGACTCGTCCTACCCGGTGACGTACTGCCCGACCACCAACACGGTCTCCTACAACCTGGCCGAGTTGCAGCGCATCGGCACGCCCACCGCCGGGTGGGAGTCGGCCAACGGGGACTTCTCCGCGTTGGTGCTGCTGGTCAGCCGGTACGCGCTGGCGGCGCAGGCCGCCGGCCACTCCTCCATCACCGGCAACGACGCCGGCATGCGGGCGCTGTGCTACGCCGGCACCTGGGCCACCTGGCTGCGCAACCCGCAGGGCGGCTACCAGCTCAGCCCGAACGACCTGGACAAGGCCATCTACCAGATCGTCTCGTCACCGCTTCCCGGCGCGGACGCCGACGGCCGGAGCACCGCGACGCTGATCGAGCGGGTGCAGGCGTTCGACATCGGGGTGACGCACCCGATCACCGAGTGCTTCGACTTCTACTCGGGCTGACCGGTGCGGCCCGGATCCGCCGGGTCAGCCCACCTCGTCGGGGTGTGAGCCCAACCGGCCCTCCCGATCCAGGTCGTCGATCGCGGCGACGTCGTCGTCGGCGAGTTCGAAGCCGAACACGTCGAAGTTCTCCGCGATCCGTGACGGCGTCACCGATTTCGGGATGGCGATGGTGCCGCACTGCAGGTGCCAGCGCAGCACGATCTGCGCCGGGGTGTGGCCGTACTTCTGCGCCAGCGAGGCGATCACCGGGTCGCGCAGCAACTCCCCGCCCTGGCCCAGCGGCGACCAGGCCTCGGTGGCGATGCCGTGTTCGGCGTGGAAGGCGCGCATCTCGTGCTGCGCCAGGTAGGGGTGCAGCTCGATCTGGTTGACGGCGGGCACGATGTCGGTCTCGTCCAGCAGCCGGCGCAGGTGGTCGGCGGTGAAGTTGGACACCCCGATCGCTCGGGCGCGGCCGTCGGCGTGGATCTGCTGCAGCGCGCGCCAGGTGTCCACGTACTGGTTGCGCGCCGGCTGCGGCCAGTGGATCAGGTACAGGTCCACGTGATCGGTGCCCAGGCGCTGCAGGCTGGCGTCGAACGCGCGCAACGCGGCGTCGTGGCCGTGATCGGAATTGGCCAGCTTGGTGGTGACGAAGACCTCGTCGCGGGCCAGCCCGGAATCGACGAGCGCCCGCCCCACGCCGGACTCGTTGCCGTACGCCGCGGCGGTGTCGATGCTGCGATACCCGACCCGCAGCGCCTCGCCGACCGTCGTCACCGCCTCGTCGTCCGGCACCTGCCACACCCCCAACCCGAGTTGCGGCATCCGGACGTCGTTGTTCAGCCTGATTTCGGAAACGCTCATGATCTCGACGGTACCGCCCTGTCCCGGCGGGCCCGACTCTGGCACCGTGGGGGCATGAGCCGAGCCGGCCGGGCGTGCGGGCGGGCCCTCGCGGCCGCGCTGCTGATCGCGGCCGCGGCGGGATGCTCGGGTGCGAGCACCGGCCTGGCGGGGTCGGAGTCGCCGGCGCTGCGGGGGTCCGCGGCGCCCCCGAGCCCGGTCACCTCCGGGACCGGCGTGCAGCGACCGGCGGGACGCTCGACGACCGTCACACAGATACCGACCGGCGCACCGACACCGACATCGAGCCCGCCACCAACATCGACCCCGGCACCGGCCGTGCCCAGCACCCGGCCGGCGACGGTGACCAGGACCCGGCCGGCGACGGTGACCAGGACCTCGACGCCGGCCTCAACCACCGTCAGCAGCACGTCGGCTCCGGCGTCGACGGCCACCAGGTCCTCGACGCCGGCGTCCGGCACGGCCGCGTTCCGCTCGTCGATCACCCGCATCGGCGCCGACCTGGCCCGCCGGATGCGGACCAGCTACCGCGCCGGCTGCCCGGTGCCGCTGGCCGACCTGCGCTACCTTCGGCTGTCCTACTGGGGCTTCGACGGCCGGCCGCACACCGGGGAGATGGTGGTCTCCGCGCGCGTCGCGAAGGACGTCGTCACCGCCTTCCGATCGCTGTACCAGCACCGGTTCCCGATCAAGCAGATGCGGCTGGTGGACGACTTCTCCGGAAGCGACGACGCCTCCATGGCGGCCGACAACACCTCCGCGTTCAATTGCCGGCCGGTGACCGGCGGCGGTGGCTGGTCCGAGCACTCCTACGGCGAGGCCATCGACATCAACCCGGTGCAGAACCCGTACCTGTCCGGGCCGACCGTGCTGCCGCCCGCCGGGCGCGGATACCTGCACCGGCCGGACGAACCCGGCGTCATCCACCCGGATGGCGTCGCCGTGCGGGCGTTCGCCGCCATCGGCTGGACCTGGGGTGGCACCTGGACGTCCCCGGTGGACCTGCAACACTTCTCGCTGTCGGGTCGCTGACACCCGGCGGCCCGGGCCTTGGCTGTCTGACGTGGCGCTATCGCGCGACCTGGAGCACCCGAGGCGATGAGCGCAGTGGGAGCGTGCCGATGACGGATTATCTGCAGGACCTGCAATTCGGGATCTTCCCCACACCCACCGCCGCCGATGCCGGCCAGGTGCTGGAACTGGCCAGGCTGGCCGACGTGTCCGGCCTCGACCTGGTGACCGTGCAGGACCACCCGTACCAGGCGCGTTTCCTGGACACCTGGACGTTGCTGAGCGTGATGGCCGCGCAGACCAGCGCCGTCCGGGTCGCCCCGAACGTCGCCAACCTGCCGCTGCGGCCGCCGGTGGTGCTGGCCCGCAGCGTCGCGTCGCTGGACATCCTGTCCGGCGGGCGCGTGGAGTTGGGGCTGGGTGCCGGCGCCTTCTGGGACGCCATCGTGGCCGTGGGCGGCACTCGGCTCTCCCCCGGTGAATCCGTCGCGGCGCTGGCCGAGGCCGTCAAGGTGATTCGGGCGGTCTGGGACACCTCGGCCCGATCGATCCGGCACGAGGGCGCGCGCTACCGGGTGGTCGGCGCGCACCCGGGGCCGGCGCCGGCGCATCCGGTGGAGATCTGGCTGGGCGCCTACCGGGGCCGCATGCTGCGGCTGACCGGGCGCGCCGCGGACGGCTGGCTGCCCAGTCAGGGCTACGCCGAGCCGTCGACGCTGCCCGCCATGAACGCACGCATCGACGAAGCCGCGGCGGCCGCCGGGCGGGACCCGGCCGAGGTGCGCCGGATGTACAACATCAACGGCAGCTTCGGATCCGGTTCGGATTTCCTGACCGGCCGGGCGAAGGATTGGGCCGAGCAGCTGGCCGAGCTCACCCTGTCCACCGGCATGAGCAGCTACATCCTGGCCACCGACGACCCGACGGCGGTGCGCAGGTTCGCCGACGAGGTCGCACCGGCGGTCCGCGAGCTGGTGGACGCGGGACGCTCGGCAGCCGCCGCAACGGCGGTCCCGGAATCCCATGCTGCGGAACAGGTATCGGTGACGGAAGGTGACAGGAACACCGTCACCGGCGCGACGGCGGCCGGCCGGGTTCCGGCCGGGGCCCTGGGCGTGACACCGACCACGGACGATGGCAGCCGGCGCAGCACCGAGCGGCTGTGGGACGAGTCGACCCGGCCGAGCGGGCCGGCGCCGGACCGGGAGCGCACCTACACGGCGCACGAGCGGGCCGCCGGGCAGCACCTGGTGGACATCCACGACGCGCTGCGTGCCGAACTGACCCAGCTGCACGACGTGATCGGCCAGGTGCAGCGCGGCCAGTTGGACGCCGGCGCCGCGCGCTCGGCGATCAACGAGATGACGCTGCGGCAGAACAACTGGACCCTGGGCGCGTTCTGCCAGTCGTACTGCCGGATCGTCACCGGCCACCATGGGCTGGAGGACAGCAGCGTGTTCCCGCACCTGAGGCGCCGGGACGACCGGCTGGTCCCGGTGCTGGACCGGTTGGCCGACGAGCACGAGGTGATCGCCGGGGTGCTGGACCGGGTGGATCGGGCATTGGTGGCGGTGATCACCCGGGAGGACATGACGGAATTGCAGGCAGCCGTCGACCTGCTGGACGACACCCTGCTCTCGCACCTGGCCTACGAGGAGCGCGAACTCATCGAGCCGCTGGCGCGGCTGGGCTACTACTGACCGGCCGGGCGCGACTGCCCGGCCGGGGCGGGTGCGGTCCCGGTCAGTGGGCGCGGCCCGGGTTCCTGCTGCCGGGCAGGTGCCCGGCCAGATAGCCGAGCACGTCGGCGGGGGCGGGGACCGGCCCGAAGTTCAGCCCGTTCCAGGAGACGTGGTCGCCGAAGTCCCAGATCGCGGTGCCGATGTAGCGCGGATCGTGCGGGGCGCCGCTGTGCTCGATCGCCGTCACCGACGCGGCGGTGTAGTCGATCATCGGATAGCCCGTCGCGCCGGTGGAGTCGGGCAGGCACGCACCGGCGGCGGCCGGGCCTGCCGTGCAGGTGGTGTACTCGTGTGCCGAGGCGGAGGCGGGGATGCCGAACCCGTACTTGATGTGCAGCCGGTTGGCCCACCGCTTGGTGTCGGTGGCCTCGCGCCGGACCGCGGCCCGGTAGTCGTCGATGCCGTTGAGCGTCCCGGCCGGGGCGTCGCTGAGGTCGTACAGCGAGTCCATCAGGTAACCGTTGCGGTAGGTGTTCAGGATGTCGCGCACGTTGCGGGCGGACTCCGAGCCGGGCGCGATCGACGCGGAGAACGTGAACACCGAGTAGAACCGGCCGCGCGGGTGGTCGGTGTCGACACATCCGTAGGGGTCGGGGACCCTGCTGCCGTCGTGCCGTCCGGCGAAGTTCTTGGCCAGTTGCAGGTAGAAGTAGTACTGGCCGTTCTTGCTGGTGACGTCGAACGGCTCCAGGTCGAACTGGATCCCGTCCACGCGCGGATCGGCGCAGACCTGCGCGGCAACCTTGTCGGCGAACGCGGCCGCGAGTTGTGGGCCGAGTTCGTTGAAGCCCTGCAGGTAACCGTTCGGGTCCGTGCGGCCGTCGATGATCGGCGAGATGATCATCGAGTCGGGGTTGGTCGCGTTGAAGGCCCGGTGGTAGGCGTCCGTGCGGGCCGGCCCGCCACCGGCCGGGGTGTAGTAAATGTACAGATCGTCGGCGGTGCACCGGGTCCCGTCGTTGTCCGGGCAGTACATCTCCATATCCGTGGCGTAGCTGTAGATCTCGTTCAGCCCGTGACCGCGGCCCGCCATCTCGTTGTACTGCGTGATGGCATCCACCCAGGTGCCCGGGGCGTCGGTGTCGTAGACCCAGGCCGAGTTGGCCTTGGGCGGGAACGCGGCGTGCCGGGGCGCCGGGCGCGCCGGGCTGTTCGGGCGCGCCGGGCTGCTCGGGTTCGCCGGGTGCGACGCGTCCGGCTGCGGGGCCGCGCCCGCCGCCACCGGCGCCGTCAGCAGGCCGGCCACCATGGTGACCGCGGCGAGCAGCACGATCCGTGTGGTGATCGCTCGGGATCGGGTGCCGCCGCCTGATCGCCAATGCGCTGGCCGATTCACTGGCCGATTCACTGCTCGATTCGCTGCTCGATTCGCGTCGGATGCACGTCGACCTGCCACGATCCGGACCCCCTGCCCCTGTGGACGCCGGCGGTGCCCGGCGCCGCGCACGACGGTATCGACCCGATCGCGGACGGTCAATGACCGGCGGGGTCGGCGCCCCTGCGACAATCGCCGGCATGACGATGATCAGACGACCGCGATCCGACCGACGACCGGGGCCCGCTCGCGGCCCGGCGAACCGGTGGCTGGCCGCGGGATATGCCGGCCTGGCGGCCTTCGTCGCGGCGGAGTCGATCGTGCGCAAGCCGGGGGTGGCGGCGAGCCTGGCGGCGTCGAGCAGCGACCGGGGCACCACCCGGATCGTCGGCGCAGCCTGGGGGCTGGCCTTCGAGATTCCGCTTCTGACCCGACGAATCCCGCTGCGTCCGGCGCCGAGGGTGGTCGCGCCGGCGGGTCTGGCAGCCCAGGCGGCGGGCGTCGCGCTGCATGTCTGGTCGATGCGAACGCTCGGTCGCTGGTACACCAAGACGCTGCGGATCGACGGCGAGCAGCAGTCGGTCGTCGACGCGGGCCCGTACCGGTTGATCCGCCACCCGGGCTACCTGGGCGCCCTGATGACCTGGACCGGGTTCGCCCTGACCTCGCGCAGCATCCCTTCGCTGGTGCTGGTCCCCGCGGTGATCGGCGCCGCCTACCACGCGCGGGTGGGCGCGGAGGAGGCCATGTTGCGCCGCGACCTGCCCGGGTACACGGAGTACTGCCGGCGGACCCGCCGGCTGATCCCGTTCGTCTGGTGAGCGGTTCCGCTGTCCGGCGCCGTCACCGGCGTCGCTGCAAGCCGTTGTTGCGCACCGAGAACGGCCGGGCGGGCGACGATCCGAGCGGCGCGCGGGGTGCGCCGTCGTCGGTGGGGGTCGGACCGGGCTGGCAGGTCGGACAGTAGAACGCCGGGCGTTCGCGGGGCGGGTCCCCGACCGGCGCGACGCGGACCGTGCCGCCGCAGCGCCGGCACGGCCGTCCGGAATTGCCGTGCACGTACATGGCCCGTCCGCGGCGAGGGTCGCCCGTGGTGTTCGGCACCGGAAGCCGCACGCTGCGCAGCAACTGCTTCCGGGCGGTGGCCAGCACGGCCTCCGCATCGACCTCATCCGCTGGAGTCCAGGGAGAGATTCGTTGCGCGAACAGGGATTCCGACATGTAGATGGTGCCGATGCCGGCCACCACTCTCTGGTCGAGCAGCGCGGCCCCGATCGCTCGCTCGGGCCTGGCGGCCAGGTTCCGCAGGGCGACGGGCAGCCCGGCATCCGGGAAGTCGTCGGCCATGATGTCCGGGCCGAGGTGGCCGAGCAGGCGTTGCTCGTCCGCGGTGGGCAGCAGTTCGAGCATGCCGAGCCAGCGGCCCTCGGCGGTCCACTCGGCACCGGCCAGCACCGCCCGCACCCGATGGTCGGAGGGCGCGGGCCAGCGCCGGGAACCGGTGCGGTAGACGACCCAGGTGCCGTCCATGCGCAGGTGCGAGTGCAGCGTGAGCGCGACCGCCGGCGTGGTGGGCACCCGCGGGGTTCGGACCGGGGTGGCACTCGCGGTTGGCGACGGTGCCGCGAGGTGGATGAGCAGGTGCTTGCCGTAGGCGGTGACGTCGGTGACGGCCCGCCCCGCCAGGTCCAGGCCGCCCAGGTCACCCCAGCGCAGTTCGGCGCGCACCAGCGGACCGCCCGCGAGCGCCGCGTGCAGGCGCGCGGCGGTCCGGCGCACGCTGTCACCCTCGGGCACCGGTGTCTCCTTCCGGGGTCCCCGGCCGGTAGCGGTCCCATCCGGTCGACCGCCCCGTCCGCGGCCGGGCACTCGACCGCGACGCGGAGTCGACGCGCAGCCGCAGACCGCGCGGCGTGGCGACGAAACCGTTGCGCTGCAACGCCTGAACTGGCGGAAGATCGGCACCTTGCACCGACTGCCCGTCGATCCGGGTGACCGTCAGGGACGCGACCCGCCCGGTGTGCACCAGGACGCCCAGCGCCGCCGCCGCCGCGTCCAGCGCGGCGGGTTCGGCGGTGAAGCTGAGCATGGTGCGCCCCCCGCGTTCGGCGTACAGCACCGGCCGGCCGCCCACCAGGCACACCAGCGCGCCGGCCCGCCGGGCGGGGCGGTGCCCGGACTTCGGCTCGTCGGCGTCGGCGTTGACGGGCTCCGGCCACGCCAGCGCGGCGCCGTACGGGTTGGCCGGATCGGCCGCCGCCAGCACCGTCGCCTCGGCCTCGACCGCGTCGCCGTCGTCGCCGGCTCGCGGCGCCATGGCCCGCACCCGGTCGACCGCCCCGGGTGAGGCGAACTGCGCCGCGCCCAGTCCCTCGACGAAGTAGCCGCGGCGGATCCGGCCGCCCTCCTCCATGGCGGCCAGCACCCGGTACACGCCGGCGAAGCCACCCGGGGTGTCCTCGGCCATCACGCTGCCACGGGTGACGACGCCGTAGCGATCCAGCAGCAGTTCGGCCGCGGCGTGCAGCCGGACGGTCGGGTCCTGCTCGGCGGCCGGCAACAGCGACCACCGGCCGGCCGCGGCGGCCGGTACCAGCGTGGGTCGGCCCGCCTCGGCGGCGGCGCCGTTCCGGGACCCGAGCAGCGACAGCCGGGACGGTGGCCGCATCCGGCTCCTGGGCGACGGGCGGCGGAAGCGGTGCGTGGTGTGCCCGCCGCTGAGCCGGGCCCGCAGCGGGCCCAGGGTGTCCCCGGTGACCTGCCCGGCGAACACCAGGTCCCACAGCGCCTCCAGCACGGCGTGCTCCGACGGCGGGGATCCCGGCGGTGCAGCGCTGTCCCCGCCATCGCCGGGATCGCCGTCACCGCTGATCAGTTCGGATCGGACCGTCTGCAGCAACGCGGGGAAGAAGAACCCGCCGCCCCGTCCCAGCACGGCCAGGATCGCCTGGTGCAGTGCCCCAGCCGGCACCGACGCGCCGTCCGCCGTGGGCAGCGTCAGTTCGGTGGTGCCGGCCGGGTGCAGGCTGATCCAGCCGTCGTCGGTGCCCAGCGCTCCGTGCCCCGCCCACAGCACCTCGCCGGCGGAGGTCAGCTCGTCCAGCATCGCCGGGGTGTAGCCGGGAACCCGGGCCGGCAGGACGAGTGTCTCCAGCGCGGAGGCCGGCAGCATCGCCCCGGCGAGTTGCTCGACGGCGCGCAGCACCGCGTCCACTCCGGCGACGCGCGGTGTGGAGCCTCCGACGGCGATGCCGTTCCAGGCGGGCAGGAACCGGCCGAGAGTCTCCGGCGGGACCGGCTCCACTTCGGCGCGCAGCGCGGCCAGCGACCGGCGCCGCAGCAGCCGCAGCACCTCGGCGTCCACGTATTCCGGCGCACCGTCCATCGCGCCCGGGCTGCCCAGCGGACGGAACTCGCCGATGGCAACCCGCCCGGTATCGGCCAACCGGGCCAGCCCGTCGCGCACCACGGCGGCGCCCAGGCCGAACCGGGCGGCGGGCTCGGCGGCGCCGAAGGGGCCGTGCGTGCGGGCGTAGCGGCCCAGCAGCCTGCCCAGCGGGTCGGCGTCGCCGTCCAGGAAGGCCTCCGCGACGCCGACCGGTAGGGCCACCCCGAGGGCATCCCGCAGCACCGCCGCGTCGGACGGGTCCGCCCATCGGTCCTCGCCGGCGATCCGCACGGGCATCGTCCGGCGGGCACCGGTCAGCCGCGCGACCGCCGCGTCGACATCGAGCTCCGGCTCGCTGCGCTCGGCGATCTCGGCCGTCGTCAGCGGCCCGAGAATGCGCAGCAGGTCGGCGATCTCGTCGTCCCCGCGGGCACGGCGGCCCTCCGACAGCCGCTGCAGGTCGCGCTGCACCGAGGCGATGGCGGCCGGGTCCAGAAGGTCCCGCAGCGACATCGCGTCGCTGGTGCCCAGCAGTTCCGCCAGAAGCTCCGGGTCGACCGTGAGGGCGGCGGCGCGCCGCTCGGCCAGCGGGCTGTCCCCCTCGTAGATGAACTGCGCGACGTAGCCGAACAGCAGGGACCGGGCGAACGGTGACGGGGCCTGCGTGGTGATCTCCACCAGACCGACCTGGCGAGCGGCGATCTGGCGCATCAGATCGACCAGCGAGTCGACGTCGAACACGTCCGCGAGGCACTCCCGGACCGCCTCGGCGACCACCGGGAAGGTGGGATAGCCGGAGGCCACCTCCAGCAGTTGCGCGGCGCGTTGCCGCTGCTGCCACAGCGGCTGCCTGCGGCCGATCTGC
>JBIQML010000070.1:0-1114 GCA_044463405.1 Nakamurella lactea
CGGGGTGGACATCGGGTGCGGCATGCGGGCGGTGCGGACCCGGTTCACGCTCGACGACATGCACGGCACCGGACGCGACCTGCGCGACCTGCACCGGTCGATCGCCCGCGCGGTCCCGCTGTCCGCCGGACGGTACAACCAGCAGGTCCTTCCGAGCGCGGCGCACCGGATCGCGCACCTGGAGTCCCTGTCCGGCATCGATCAGGCCGAGGCCATCACGCCGAAGTGGCGCCTGCAGTTGGGATCCCTTGGCAGTGGAAACCACTTCCTGGAGGTCAGCCTGGACACCGACGACCGGGTGTGGCTGTTCCTGCACTCCGGGTCCCGCGGCATCGGCAACAAGCTTGCGACCACCCACATCGCCACCGCCCAGCAAGCCTGCGCGGGCATCGATCTGCCGCACCGGGACCTGGCCTACCTGACCGAGGGCACCGCCGAGTTCGACCGTTACGTGGACGCCCTGCGGTGGGCCCAGACGTTCGCCGCCCTCAACCGGGACGAGATGATGGACCGGATGATCGGGTGCCTGGCCGGGTTCATGGGCGAGCCCGTCCAGCCGGCCGAGTCGATCTCGTGCCACCACAACTACACCGACATCGAGACGCACTTCGGCGAGCGGGTGTGGCTGTCCCGCAAGGGTGCCATCAACGCCGAGGTGGGCAGGCCCGGTCTGATCCCCGGCTCGATGGGCACGGCGTCATATGTGGTGTCGGGCAAGGGCAACCAGGACGCGCTGCGATCGGCGCCGCACGGCGCGGGACGGGCGCACTCGCGCCGGTCCGCGCGGCGCACCTTCACCCGGGCGGACCTGGATGCCCGCATGGCCGGCATCGCCTGGGGAGAGTCGGACGCGTTCCTGGACGAGCATCCGCAGGCCTACAAGCCGATCGACGTGGTGATGCGCGACGCCGCGGATCTGGTGACGGTGACGGCGGAATTGCGCCAGATCGTCAACGTGAAGGGCGACTGACCGGGCGCCTCACCCCATGGTCTTCGCGCCGTCGATGCTCTCCCGGATGATGTCGGCGTGCCCCGCGTGCTGGGCGGTCTCGGTGGCGATGTGCAGCAGCGACTGGCGAGCCGTCCGCACGGCGCCGGGCTCGAACCACGGCGC
>JBIQML010000070.1:1124-12513 GCA_044463405.1 Nakamurella lactea
CGTCCAGGTCGACCGTGCCGACCAGCGTGTCGGTGCGCGCCGCCACGTCCTGGTATGCCTGCAGCAGCCCGGCCAGCGTCTCGCCGTCCACCATCCGGAACTGGTTCTCGTACTCGGACCAGTCCGTGCCGGTGAACGACGGGAACGCGGACGGGCCTTCGACGATGAACCGCGCCCAGGTGGACTCGGTCGCGGTGACGTGCTTGATCAACCCCGCCACGGACAGCGCGCTGACGGTGCTACGGGTGCCCGCCTGCTCGTCGGTCAGGTCGCGCGCGGTCTGGCGCAGGAAGAACCGGCGGGTCCGCAGCAGGTCGAGCAGGTCGCGCCTCTCCTGGCTCAACTCGGTGGCGGTGTCGGCGGTGTCGGCGGTGTCGGCGGTGTCGGCGGTGCTGGCGGTCATGGCGGTCTTCCCTTCCATCGGAAGCATCTGGTTGATGTCGTCATCGACGCTAGACCACGTAAGTGCCAGATTCTGTCCTCAATAACAGGAGAATGGAATTCATGGCCGCCACCAGCTCGCGCACCCTCCGGTTGCTCTCGCTGCTGCAGTCCCACCGGTTCTGGCCGGGCGACGAGCTTGCTGGCCGGATGGGGGTGTCGATCCGGACGTTGCGCAGGGACGTGGACCGGTTGCGCGAGCTCGGCTACCCGGTTCAGGCCCGCCGCGGCGTGGACGGCGGCTACCAACTCGCCGCCGGCGCGGTGCTGCCGCCGCTGGTGATGGACGAGGACGAGGCAGTGGCCCTGGTGACGGGGCTGCTGCAGTCGGCGCGCGATCCGGCCGACGAGTCCGCGCAGGCGGCCGTGCGGGCGCTGGCCAAGATCATCCAGGTGATGCCGGGCGCTCTGCGGCGCAAGGTCGATGCGCTGCAGAGGGCGACCCAGGCCGGTGCGCTGGCCGGCGCCGCACCCCCGCTGGACCCGGGGATCCTGACCACCCTGGCCCAGGCCTGCCGGGACGGCGAGCGGGTCGCCTTCGGGTACACCGCCGCCGGTGGGGCGGTGAGCGAGCGGCTGGTCGAGCCGCTGCGCCTGGTGCCGGTCGGCCGCCGCTGGTACCTGGTCGCCTACGACACGGACCGCCTCGACTGGCGCAGCTTCCGGCTGGATCGGATCGACACCGCACGGACGACCGGGAGGCGGTTCGCGCCGCACACGTTGCCGGCCGAGGACGCCGCCGCGTTCGTCCGTGCGGGGCTGCAGCGCCACGGCCAGCGGCATCAGGTGCTCGCGACGGTGCGCGCCTCGGCCGATACGGTCCGTGCGGCGATCGGGCGTTGGGCGACCGTGGAGGCGGACGGACCCGAGCGGTGCCGCGTCACCATCCACGCGGATTCGCTGGACTGGGCGGCCATGGCGCTGGGGGTGACCGGCTGCGAGTTCACCGTCCTGGACCCTCCGGACGCCGTCACCCACATCCGGGACTGGGCGGCCCGTTTCGCCCGCGCCGCCGCGTCGTGATGCCCCCGCGCCGCCGCGTCGTGATGCCTGGCGGCCCGGCGAGCCCGGTCAGCCGGTGGTTCCCTCGTACAGGCCGATCTCGTTGCCGTCCGCGTCCTGGATCGACGCCCACCAACTGGTGTCGCTGATCTGCTGTTTGGGCTGCTTGACCGTCCCTCCGAGGTCGGTGACGGAGGCCAGCACGTCGTCGATCGAGTCGACCTCGACGTAACTGCGCGGCTGGCTGAACCCGGGAGACCGTTGCGCGAGACCCCCGCCGCTGATCTCGTTCGGGGCCCGCCACATCGGATACCCCTCGTAGCCGGGCATCTCGTTGATCTGCCAGCCGAACAGTGTCCCGTAGAACGCCTTCGCCCGGTCCAGATCGCTGACCGGGATGTCGATGTGCGTGATGTCGCCGTGTGCCATGTCGGCCTCCTGCCGATGTCGTGCCGGCTCCCCGCGTCCGGCAACTGATCAGCACAGGCTAGGCGCGACGTCCGACAGCAGCGATCCGCCGGACGGGTGGCAGTGGCCGGCGGTCTCCGTCAACGCCCTCGTGCCCGCGCCGCCGCAGGCCGCCGCCTCGTGTGCCTGCCGTGGCGCTATCGCGCCACCTGGGACTCACAAGCAGGCAGCGGGCGGCCAGCGGGAACCGGAAGCCCACCTCAGCCGACGTGCTTGGGCGCGCCCGGCACCATCGCCAGCACGGACTCCCGCCGGTCGGCGATCTCGCCGGCGATCCGGCGCAGGCTGGACATCAGCCACAGGTCAGCCTCGCTGCCGGGGGTGTAGTCCGCCTTGGCGATGTGGTGCACCCGGGACTGCTCCTCCAGGTCCTTGACCTGCTCGTAGTTGCTGGGCTCGGCCAGCGAGTACACGCCCAGGTTCTTGCCGCCGCCGGCGAACACCACCGAGAACACCGGAACGTCGCTGGGCCCGTCCGCGATGTAGATCATGTTCCGCACCGGGACGCGCCGCTGGTCCTCGCTCATCCGCGCATTCACGTCCAGCGTCGGATTCTTGTTGACTCCCTTGTTGATCTCGAAGATCGCCCGGGTCTTGGCGGTGTTGTCCAGCGCGTAGCCGACCTGCGCCAGCTCACCGTCCTCGCCGTCCAGCTCCAGCTGCTCCAGATATCCCGGACCGGGCGGGTCGGAGAGCATCTCGCACGCCCAGATGTCGTCCACGAACTCGCGCACCGCGCTGCCCTCGATCATCTGCCGGAACCCGGTCGACACGATGTAGTGCTCCACCGTGATGCCATGCTCCCGGAACCGGGGGTAGGACGCGATCTCCGCCTTGGCACGCGCCATGAAATCCGGCATGCCGGGGGCGAACTCGAGCTCGGCGCCGAACTCGCGCAGCCGCTTGTTGGTCAGCCCGGGCAACGCGCCCGCCCTGATGTAGCTCAGGAAGTGCCCGAGGTAGGCGGTGTCCCGCGCCACCCGCAGCCCGCGCCGGGCATAGTGCGCCACCAGCCCGTCCACCTCGGCCCAGAATTGCCGCGCGTCGACGTGGTAGTGCCGGAATATCGGTTCCTGCATGTGCCGGGGGATCAGCGTCCGGTCGAAGTCCCAGACCATCGCGATGACGGTCTGCGTGTACAGCGCGGGGGGCATTCAGCACACCTGGTCGGCCGTGAAGTGCACGGCGCGATCCTCGCCTCGCCACCAGCCCTGCAGCCGCACCGGGGTGCCGCGCAACTCCTCGTGCGCCGTCGCCATCCGGCCCAGGCTGGTGAGCACGCAGGCGGTCCACTCGGCACTGGTCAGCGAGCGCAGCGACTTCCACAGCGACCCGTAGTCCACAGAGTCGCCGACCAGGCACTCGATGCGGCGCAGCCCCGGGATCACCGTCACCGCCTGCACCCCGGCCGGGTGACCCAGCGCGTACGGGTCGGGCACGGCGACGCCGGCGGGGGGCAGGACGTCGTCGGCGGTGACGGGGTCACCGGGCTGGGCGTCGTCGACGGTGACGGGGCTCTCGCGGCCGGCCGGATCGGGGGCGCCGTCCGTGTCTGCGGCATGGCCAGGGGCGCGGGCCGATGCGAGCATGTCCTGCCAGGTGGTCAGCGCGGCGTCGATGCCGACCGCGCGCCAGGCCCACAGGCTGGCGTCCAGCGCCGCCCGGTCGGCCTCGGGCAGGTTCAGCTCGGAGCTCGCCACCATGCGGCAACGCTAGTCCGAGCGGATGCCCGTGCGGGTGACGACACTCGGACCGGTGCGTGCCGTGGGCCGGTGCGGTCCGGCAGTGGTGCGACTGGTTGGTGACGGGATCGGAACGGGGTGGGAGCGGGATGTGGCGAGCTCGGGACGTGAGGGGATCGGGACCTGGCGGGACCGGCACATGGCGGGATCGGCACATGGCGGGATCGGCCGGGCCGGTGTACCGTCGCTGATAAGTAACTACTTACTTGCATGGGAGGCGTCATGCGAAGGACGACATCGCGGCCCGGCCCCGCTCCGGCGGTCGTGGCATCACCCGAACTGCAGCACCTGGAGCACGACCGGGAAGGTCAAGCGGATGCGGAACTTTCCCGAGGTGCGGGTCGCGCCGAGCACCTTCAGCGGCAAACCGACCGGTCCCGAGGTGGTCGGACGGGCGCGGCAGGTGCACGGTGCGGAGGAACAGCGCGCTCGGGCGCTGCTGGCCGGCAGGTTCCGCGTGCTGCAACGGTTCCTGGTGCCGTGGTACCACCGGATGCGCGGCCTGACCACCGTGCACTACATCCTCACCGTTGAGAAGTGACCGGCCGGCCCGGGATCGGGCGGCGACCCGAGATCGGGTGGTGGCCGCGGCCATGGACCTGTTCGGGCGGCAGGGCTACGGTCCGACCACGGTGGCGCAGATCGAACGAGCGGCGGGCCTGTCGGCCGGCGCCGGCGGGCTGTACCGGCACTTCCCGTCCAAGAAGGCGATCCTGGTCGAGGGCCTGCGTCGGCAGGCCGAAGCGGACCGCGGGCTGCAGGACGCGTTCGGCGATCCGGGCCGGCTGGCCGCCCTCCCGCCACGGGAGCGGCTGCTGACCGTGGGGCGGGCGGGCCTCGCCCGGCTGGAGCAGGAGCGGGATCTGAACCGTGTGCTGGTCCGGGATCTCGCGCAGTTCCCCGACCTGCTGGAGCAGGTTCGCCAGCGCGAGCTGCTGACGGTCTTCCATGGCCTTCGCGGCTGGCTGGCGGCGCAGCCGGACGGTCGGCCCGGCACCGACTGGGACGCGCTAGCGGCGGTACTGATGGCCGCGGTTAGCCACTACTGGATCCTGCGTGACGTGTATTCCGGGCGGCACCCGCACCGGATCGGGGCGGACCGGTTCCTGGGCATGCTCAGCGATCTGGCCGGAACGCTCTTCGACTGAGTCGCCCCCGCTCGGTGGCGCGCATACGGAAGGTGGTGACGGCTGCGCGGAGCCTCCGGCCGACCTTCACAGGTGGTACAGGTGGTGGTCCTGATCGTGCTGGACGTAGTCCTTGGCATCCCTGGCCTTGCGCGCCTCACCGTCGAAGTCGTAGGTGGTGGTGATATCGCGCCCGAACTGCGGGGTGCGATCCTCGGGCGTGCTTCCGCCCCAGTACTCCTTGTCGATCACCTCACCCGACAGGGTTCCGACATGGAAGTGCGGGGCGAAGGGCCGCTCCTTGCCGTCGACGAGCACCTTCGCATTGCAGTCTCGGGAGTGGTACGCGATGATCATGGGCCCGGACTCGGTGATGTACTCCTCCACGTAGCCCTCTCCGGGGTTGCTGTCCTGCTGATCGCGCTTCATCTCGATGCGAATGTCGGACGGATCGGTCTTCGGAAGCTCCTGTGGGCCCAGCACGTACCGTGCGTGCGGCCGCGCATCATCCGCGAGCCCCAGCATCTTGCGCGCCTGTGCCATCGCCAGATCCTTGCTCGCGTAGACCACGTTTCGGGCGTTGGTCGACGAGAAGCTCACCTTTCCCTTACCGCCCACCACGTCGTGTTTCGCCGTCGCGAACTGGCTGCCTTCGGCCTTCGGCTCATTGGTGGGACTGGCCTCCACCGGCAGCACGCCCGACTTCCGCCCGCCAACCGCGTGAGCGTAGACCCGCTTGACGATCCTCGAGTCCCTCGCCGCAGACTGACGGAACCAAACCGGGTCGTCCGCGTACAGCTTGGCGACCGCGTCGGCATTGCTCCACGCCTTCAAGATGTCGGTAAGGATCTCGGCCGCGCGGGCCTCCGGGTTCTTGCCGTTATCCGTCTTTCGCCGCTCGATATCGCGTTCTTTCAGATCATCCAGCATCTGCGTGATGCCCTTGACGAATGCGGCCACCTCTTCGAGCACCTTGGCGGTGTTGACGCTGCTCTTCTTTGCGGAAGGCGGTGATTTCTTACCTGTCGGCTTGCTCCCGCTCTCCGGTGAGTTCCGCTGTTTGATAGCGTCGAACAGCGCCTCATAGAAATTCGGGATCAGGACTCCGGTGGCAAGCGCGGCGTTCGCCTGGAGGAATGTCTTGGCGTTGGCGATGAGGCCGGTATAGCGCGTACTGTCCCTCTTGTTGGAAACCTTCTTCAGCGCATTTTCGGCGTCATGGTCGATGCCGATGTCGACGAGGTGCAGCATTTGTGCCTGAATCGCCTTGAGCGCCGTTTGGAACTGGTTTCGAAGCGCCGCAGTCTCTTTTTTCGTCGATCCGCCGCCGGTGGCCAGGCTCAACACCACGCCCGAGCACTCGTCCATCAAGTGGAACAGTCCGCTGGACTCGCTGCCGAAGGCGAGCGAGTTTTCGTCCGGGCCGACGGACGCCGGGAGGTCCGCGACGAGATGCTTGCGGTAATTCTCCTCGAACTCGGTGTGCAGCTTGGCAACCTGCTGCTGCACGTCCTTCGCCGCGGACGCGTCGCCGGCATAAGCGGCGGACCCGTCCAGGACCGTGATCATGCCGTGGGAGAGTTGGGCGAAGATCTTGTTGAAGACGTGCGGTAGGCCGGTACTGGTGCCATTGCCCTGGAGCTTCTCTCTGGTATCGGCGACCTTCTCCTCCAGTCCCGGGTACGGCGTGGTCGTCCGGAGTTCGCGAAGCTCGGCGAGGTCCCCCTCGCTGCTCGGTTGGCGAGGCTTTCGCTTCGTTGCGACGGTCGCCTTCTTGCGGGGAGCGGGCGTGGACTCGTGCTTCTTGCCGACCAGGGGCGAGGACGGCCTGTTCTCGCCGGACGTCTGCGTTGACTGCGAATTCTTGTGGGGAGCGGGCCGAGACGGCCCGCTTTCCGATCCGTGAACCTTCGGCTTGCTCAGGGAGTCCAGCAATCCGTGCTGCAGGGCGAGGTCCTCTTCCGACATGAGTGCCAGCGGACCCTCCTCGGGCGGTTGACTCGACTGCGACTTCGCCTTCTCCGACTGGATCCGGTCCCGCTCCGCCTCGGCCAGCTTCATGAAATCGTTCTCGGACCGTAGGACTCCCCACGTGGCGCCGCCAAGACCCAGCGGCCATTCACCGGCCAGCATCGCTGTGAGGATGCCGGTAAGAACCTCAATTGTGTGTGCCCTGCCCACATCGGACTGAATGACCGTGCGCATCCGCTGGAAATCCTCGTCGGTTCTCGATTGCTGTCCGGATATGATCAGCAGCCCGTCGATCAGGCAGTTTCCATCGCTCACGGTTTCGATTCCGAGGTTGAATCGCCGTCCGTCGTCCGTGCGCACCTGCCCAGGGCCGGGCGCGTCCTCGGGCAACTCGTCGAGGACGACATAGTGGTTCCTATTGACGTATAGCAGGGTGCCCTTGGTGGCGCCCGTGCCGTAGGTGTAGTTGCGTCGTATGGCTGGCTTCTCCGGATCGGGTTGGTCGAAGATCTCCGCCGTGACGTTGAGGTGGGTGGCCAGCAGGTCGCCTTCGCCCTCCTGCAGGTAGGTCTTGGACGAGGTGTAGTCCGCTTCGAAGGCCTCGATCAGGGCGTCCGTCGGGTGGACGGTGTACTCCCGCCGTCCGTCCTCTTTGTGCTCGGTGGTCAGCAGCGGCGCCTTCAGCCGGGCCGGGGGGCGCGCCGGAGCGGACCGGTTCGGCGTGGGCCGCTCCGATGGTGGCCGTGGCCGCGGTATCAGCTGATTGCTCGGCCGGCTCTCGCTCCCGTCGGCGTCCTGCCCGGTATCGGGTGGGGCTCCCTCGGGCCGCCAGGTGTAGGTCGCGCCCCCCAGTTGGAACATCAGGGCGCGCAGTGCGGCGGCGTCCATGTCGAACAGTGAGTCCTGCTGGTCAGGCGGAAGATGGGCGAGGCCGATGAGGATCTTCTTCACCGTGACGAGGCTCAGCGACATCACCACCGATTCCGCGGCTGGCGGAAGGCTGCGAAGGAATCTTTGGACTGTCGGGGGGAGCTGGGGGAAGGCGAGTTGTATGGCGTCGGTGATGGCGATCTGCTCGTCCGTGGCGGGAGCAGTTGTCTTGCTGCGCCTCAGGACCGCCAGCGCCGTCGCGTTCAGGTAACGGCCGTTCCCCGGGCGGTGCCGCGGTGCCTCCGATGGTGTTCGCCGGAGGATCGCGTTGCAGCTCTGGGCACCGGGTGGGCCGGCGTCCGCACCGGGTTCCAGCCGGCGCAGCGGAGCCTGCTCGAACGACACCGGCAGGGCGCCGGTGGTTCCTACATCCTGCGCGTCGGACCTGGCGGCGGGTCGAAGATCTGGCCCCAGCCGCTCGGTCCGATTCCGGGCGCCGCGGTTCGGTTGACGGACGGCGGTCGGCTCAGTCATGGCACTCACCCGAAATCAGTTCGACCGGTATGCGCTGCTGAGCGTGATCCTACAGTTACAGTGCGTGTGCGCACGCGGGTGCGCCGTCGCAACCTAGGCGACGTCCTGCTGCGGGCCGACTCGCCTTTCCCCGTCAGCGACCCGGCGGCCGTGGCGTGTCAGCGCTAGTACGGCGGTACCACCTGGTGCACACCACTGAGCCTGCCGGCCCGCACCATCTCCCGATCCACCGGAACGTCCAGTTCGATCTGCGATCCGTAGTCGGAGCTGCCGACGTCGACCACCCGCAGCACCAGCCGGTCGGGTGCGGCCTCCGCCACCGCGACCGCGACGGCATCGGTCATGTCGCCGGCGGCGGCGCCTGGCGCTGCCAGCAACCACTGGTCGGCCAGGCATGCCAGGCCCTCCGCGTCCAGCACCGCCGCCGCGTCCGTCTGGTCGGAGGCTCCGGCCAGCGGCGCGCCGAACAGGGTGACCGGGCGCACCAGGTCAACGTCGGGCACCAGGTAACCGACAAGCTCATCGTCGTCCGGGCGGTAACGGGGAAGCCAGTGGGCGGGCATCGCGGACATTCCCGCGATCGTGCCGGACCGGCGGCAGCCGGGCAACCGGATTCCGCTCCAGGAGCACAGCAGCCTGACATCGGCGCAGCGGGGAATGGTGTCGTGCCGCCGACAGAACTGACGTGCTCTGACGGAGCCGGCCGGGATCCGACACTGGGTGCTCTGATGGGTCTGGCCGGGCTCCGTCACCAGGCGCTCGTCGGAGGATGGGCCGGACTCCGTCACCGCTGCCGTTCGCGGCGCGCCCGATACGCGGCCACCGCCATCCGGTTGCCGCAGCCGGCGTCGCAGAATCGCTTGGAGCGGTTGCGGGACAGGTCGACTCCCACGTTGTCGCAGTCCGGCGCGGCGCACACGAACAACCGGTCCAGCTCGCCGGCCCGGATCACATCGACGAACGCCATCGCCGCCTCCACCGCCATGCGGGTGGCCAGCGGCGCCTCGGGCGGGGTCGCGTGCAGGTGGTAGTCCCACTCGTCGTGCCGCACCAGCTGGGGCAGCGCCCTGGCGCGGCGCAGCAGGTCGTTGACGATCTGCACCGCGCCGTCCTGGTCGGCGAACCAGAGCTCGCGCAGCTTCGGGCGCAGCCGTCGCACCCCCGCGAGCTCGTCCTCGTCGTGCGTCCGGGTTCCCGACCAGCGCCACGTCCGGCAGAACTCATCCAGCGCCGTGACGTCGGTCAGCTGCTCCGGATCGGCGGTGTTGACCAGCACTGCGGCGGTGTTCAGCGACACCTCGGTGTCAGGGGCGAAAACCACATTGACTCCTGTCGGACCGGCGCCGTATCGTCATCAGCGTAACGCTAGTTGACCAATGACACCATCGGAGTGACTCCATGCGCGCGCGTGCGGGTTCGGGCGCCGGTTGGGGCGTCGCGCTGTTCTCCTCGGCGTGCTTCGCCACCTCCGGCAGCTTCGCCACGCCGCTGATCCATGCGGGCTGGTCTCCGGGCGCCGCCGTGGCGGCCCGCGTCGGCCTGGCGGGCGTGGTGCTGACGGTGCCGGCGGCGCGGGCGCTGCGCGGGCAGTGGGGGGTGCTGCGCCGGAACCTCGGCCTGGTGCTGGCCTACGGGATCATCGCGGTGGCCGGCTGCCAGCTGTTCTACTTCAACGCGCTGTCCACCCTGACGGTGGGCGTCGCGCTGCTGCTGGAGTACCTGGGCATGCTGCTGGTGGTGGTTTGGCTGTGGGTCCGGCACCACCAGCGGCCGCGCCGGCTGACCATCGGCGGCACCGGGCTGGCGATCGCCGGGCTGGTGCTGGTGCTGGACGTGTTCGGCGGCGAGGTACATGTGGACGTCGTCGGAGTGCTCTGGGGTCTGGCCGCCGCGGTCGGGCTGGCCACCTACTTCGTGCTGTCCTCGGGGGCCAGCGGCGGGTTGCCGCCCTTGGCGCTGGCGTGTGGCGGGTTGCTGATCGGCGCGGTGGTGCTGGTGCTGCTGGGGGTGACGGGCGCCATGCCGTTGCGAGGCGCGACCCGTGATGTGGTGCTCGCCGGGCAGGACATGCCGTGGTGGGTGCCGGTTCTCGGCCTGGCCCTGATCGCCGCCGCGGTCGCCTACGGGGCGGGGATCATCGGCATGCGGATCCTCGGGCCCAAGCTGGGCTCCTTCGTGTCGCTGGCCGAGGTGCTGTTCGCCGTGCTGTTCGCCTGGTTGCTGCTGGGGCAGCTGCCGGCGCTGATCCAGCTGGCCGGCGGAGCGCTGATCGTCGCCGGGGTCGCGCTGGTGCGCGCCGACGAGCTGCGCGGCGCGCGCCGCGTTCAGCCGACCACCGTGCCCGTGCCGGAACCACCGAGGGCGCCGTCGGCCAAATCGGCAGAGCCGGCCGAGCCGGTCGAGCCGGTCGAGCCGGCCGAGCCGGCCGAGCCGGCCGCCGTGCCGATGCCGACCGCCGTCCCCGCGCCGGCCGCCGTGCCGGTGTCGTCGGAACCGTCGGAACCGCCCGCGCCGCCGGTCAATCCGGCGATCCCGGCCAGCAGCTGATAGCTGCGCAACCGGTCGTCCCGGTCGTAGATCTGGGTGGTCGCCATGATCTCCTCGGCACCGGTCTTGCGGACCAGGTCGGCCAGCTGGCCCGTCACCGTCTGCGGCCCGCCCAGCAGCTGACCCTCCCGGCGGCTCGCGGCGAACTCCTCCTCCAGCGGCGAGAACTCGTACTCCGCGGCCCGGTCCGGGTGCATCAGCGCCGCCGGCGTTCCGGATCGCAGCCTCAGGAAGGAGATGATCCCCGGGCGGGCCAGGTACTCGGCGCGCTCGTCGGTGTCGGCGACCACGGCATTGACCGCCACCATCACGTGCGGCTCGTCCAGCCACCGGGACGGGGTGAACCTGTCCCGGTACAGCGCGAGCGCCGCCTCGGTGTTCTGCGCCGAGAAGTGGTGCGCGAACGAGAACGGCAGCCCGAGCATGCCGGCCAGCTGGGCGGAGAACCCGCTGGATCCCAGCAGCCAGATCTGCGGCAGGTCGCCGGCGCGGGGAGTCGCGGGCAGCAGCCGGGGGTCGCCGGACAGCATGCCGATCACGTCCATCAGCTCCTTCGGGAAGTGCTCCGCCGACAGGCCCTCCATGGTGCGGCGCAGCGCCAGCGCGGTCCGCTGATCGGTGCCGGGTGCTCGCCCGATACCCAGGTCGATGCGGCCCGGATGCGCTGCTTCGAGCAGCGCGAACTGT
>JBIQML010000071.1:0-12510 GCA_044463405.1 Nakamurella lactea
GCGCGCACGACGGGTACTTCGCCGACAGCGACGGCGCCCAGATAGCGGCCGCCATTCGAAACTCCGGCGCCGACATGCTCTTCCTCGGAATGGTGACACCGAAGAAGGAGAACTTCCTCGGGACATACGGCGACGACCTACGGGTGCCCGTGCTGCACGGCGTGGGTGGATCGTTCGACATTTTGGCCGGTGTCACCAAGCGCGCGCCGGTTCGCTGGCAGCGCATGGGCCTGGAATGGGCGTACCGGCTGCTTCAAGAGCCGCGCCGGATGTGGCGGCGCTACCTGTGGACCAATACCGCCTTCATCGCGCTCGTGATCCGAGAACTGGTTCGCCCCACACCCGCATTCACCACCGCCGCCGCCCCTCCACTACCCAGCATCGGAAGGTCATCATGAACGACACATTCTCCGGCCGGGCCGCCGTCATCGGTTTGGGCTACATCGGCTTGCCGACAGCCGTCTCTCTTGCCACCCGCGGGGTCGACGTTGTCGGCGTCGATGTCGACCCCGATCTGGTCAAAGCCGTATCCCGGGGGGAGGCCACACTCGTCGAACCCGACCTGGCCGTGGCGGTCAGCGGCGCTGTGGCCATGGGACGCCTCACGGCCTCGCTGGAAGCACCGGAGGCGGACGCGTACATCATCGCCGTCCCGACCCCATTCAACAGCGACCACACCGCCGACCTCTCGTATATCCGATCGGCGGCGGAAGAGATCGCGCCCCGTCTTCGGAGCGGTGCGGTGATAGTGCTGGAGTCGACCTCGCCCCCGGGCACAACCTTGCAGTTGAGCCAATGGCTGGCCGAGTTGCGCCCGGATCTGAACATGCCCCACGCGGTCGAGGGCATCGCGGACGTCAGTATCGCGCACTGCCCCGAGCGGGTGCTTCCCGGACGCATCATGATCGAAATGGTCACCAACGACAGGGTGGTCGGCGGTATCACCCGGCGCTGCGCGCAGCAGGCCGCGTCCCTGTACCGGGTCTTCTGCCAGGGTGAGATCGTGCTCACCGACGCTGCCAGCGCGGAGATGGCCAAGCTGGTGGAGAACGCCAGCCGCGACGTCGACATCGCCTTCGCCAACGAATTGTCGCTCATCTGCGACGACCTGAAGCTCGATGTCTGGGAGGTCATCAAGATGGCCAACCGGCACCCTCGAGTAAACATCCTGACGCCCGGCCCGGGGGTCGGGGGGCATTGCATCGCCGTGGATCCGTGGTTCATCGTCGGCTCCTCCCCCGGCTTCGCCAGGCTGATCCGGACGGCCCGCGAGGTGAATGACTCCAAGCCCGCGCACGTGGCAGAGCAGATCATCGGACGTTGCGACCGGTTCCGCTCACCGGTGATCGCCTGCCTGGGTCTCAGCTTCAAGGCGAACGTGGACGACACCCGGGAGAGCCCGGCCGTCGAGGTGGTTGAGCAGATCGCTCAGGCACTGCCCGAGGTGCGAATCATGGTGGCGGAACCCTATATCGATGCGCTGCCGGCCAGACTTGCCCGGTTCGACAACCTGCAACTGTCCCGTGCAACCGATGCCATCGAGCAGGCCGACATCGTGGCGCTGCTGGTCGACCACGACAAATTCCGTGCCCTGAACCGCAACTGGCTGTCCGGCAAGGTCGTCTACGACACTCGAGGTGCGTGGCGGTGAGCGCCATGCGAGCAAGTCCGCTTCCTGATGCGAATACTGTAAGCGTCCAGTTACCGATCATCGTCACCGTCGTAGTTGTCACCTGGAATAGCGCCCCAGCCCTACCCGCCCTTTTGGCAAGTCTCTCATCTGGCATGGCCCAAATTCCAACGTGGGAGTTGACTGCAGTCGACAATAACTCGACCGACGACACGCGAATCATCCTAGATGCGTCGCCACTTGTATCGCGAACCATACATATGCGACACAACGCAGGCTACGCCGCGGCCATAAACGCGGGCATCTGCAATTCCCAGCCATCGGAGGCTTACCTCATTCTCAACCCGGACACCCAGCTGACTCCTGGCAGTGCGAGAAGACTCCTCGATGGCCTCAACCCGCCGCAAATTGGCGCGACCGTCCCGTTGCTGATCAACGAGCACGGCGAGACATTCCCATCGCTCCGTAGAGAACCCACTATACGGCGCCGCTTGGGCGACGCCTTTATCGGTGGCACGATTGCAGGTCGATCCTCACAATTCGGAGAAATGGTGGTCAGCGGTAAGCAATACAGGTCACCGCAAATCATCGACTGGGCAACTGGCGCCGCCATGATGATCGCCGCGCACTGTTCCGCGACGGTCGGACCGTGGGATGAAACCTTCTTCCTCTACTCGGAAGAGACAGATTTCAGTCTTCGCGCCGCAGACCGTGGTATAAGTATTCAATTCCGTCCCGAGGCTGTTGTCATTCACACCGGCGGCGAATTGCATTCCTCCCCGAGCCTATACCAACTAATGCTGCGCAATCGCATACAGTTGTATCGCCGTCGACACAATGCGTCCCTCGGTGCCGGATATTGGTCCGCCTGCTTGCTATACGAGCTAGCAAGATTCAATCATCCCATCCACAGATCGGCAGCGATATCGCTTATTTGCCCGCCCTCCGCACCAGCTGGGTCTTCTCTCACCCAGGCGATGCCATGAAGGATTCCGTTACGGAGGGTCCCCCCCTCCGCATATTCTATAGCTTTCCCCATACCCTCGGCGCGCCCGGCATCGGGACAACCGCTCTCCAGCAGATAAACGCCCTCCTGTCAACGGGGGCATACGTAGAAGTCAGTTGTTCCTCAGTTTCATCCCTCATGAAACCCGGTTGCGCAGTTCATCAGACAATGAGCATCGCAGGCGTTCGCGTTCCTCACCGAGCTTTCGCCGGCTCACCGCTTTTAGCTTGGCGATACCATGACTACGCAACCGCGCAGATTCTGAAACGCTCACGGCAGGCGTTCGACATCGTTCACACCTGGCCGCTTGGGGGAACTCACACCCTCGCTTACGCACATAACGCTGGCTCGACCACTTCAAGGGAGGTACCGAATACACACACGGCCCACGCCTACACCGCGGTCCTTATGGAGTACAAACGTCTCGGACTATCTCTTCCACGAGGGTATTCACACCGCGCTAGCAAACTCCGCCTCCGCCTCGAGGAGCGAGAGTATCGGCAGGCAGATGCACTACTTGTACCGTCCGAGAGCGTGGCGTCCAGCTTTCTAGATCGGGGGTTTTCGCCACACAAATTGTATCGGCACCAATATGGCTACGATCCAGATCGATTCAAGCCGAGCGCATACGCCACAAATAGACCATTCACTGCGATCTTCGTTGGATCAATCGAGCCCAGGAAAGGCCTGCACTACGGGATTCGCGCCTGGTTAGATTCCGGACTCGCCACTCACGGACAGTTTCTAATTTGCGGCCAGGCGACGGATTCATCATATTTGAGATACCTCCAGCCACTCCTTACCGACCCCAGTATTCAGGTATTGGGTTTCGAGTCCCACTTGCCGACTGTTATGGCACAATCGGATGTTCTAGTCCTACCCTCCGTCGAGGAAGGCAGTGCGCTTGTTACGTACGAGGCACAGGCCTGCGGAGTCGTACCACTGGTATCTACCGCCGCCGGCGCCCACAATGCCGAATCCTGCCTCCTGCACTCGCCGGGTGACATTCGCGCGCTCGCTGAGCATCTCCGCCTAATTGCACGAGACTCACAGAAGCGCGCTGAATTGCGCGCTGCATGTCTGGCTGGTGCTAAAGACTTGACGTGGCGAGCGGCTGGGCAGGAAATGCGCGGAATATTCGACGAACTCAAGTTGATGGCTAATCGTCAAACCGTGCCTTCGTTAAAGCATGGGGTTGCGCCGATGCCATCAAATTCAACTCCGCGCGGAGGGCAACCGTGTATGTAGCGCTCGTGGTTTATGGAACGCGACCCGAAGCGGTGAAGCTTGCTCCGGTGATCAATGAGCTCAGGAACTCTCGAGCCGTCTGCCCAATCATCGCTAGCACCGGTCAGCATAGAGAAATGCTTGACCAGGTTAATAAGTTGTTCGGATTGCGAGTGGACTATGATTTGAACATAATTCGGCATCGCCAAACACTCGCAGCAATGACTGAGCGAGTGATCTCTGGAATTACCGATATAGTATCTTCAATTCGACCAGCGGTCGTTCTCGTCCAGGGCGACACAACGTCCAGTTTTGGCGCCGCGCTGGCGGCATTCTACCAAAAAGTACCGGTATTTCACGTCGAAGCGGGCCTTCGCACGCACAATTTCTACGACCCGTTTCCGGAGGAAATGAATCGACGACTGACGACGCAATTGACAACCGTTCATCTCGCTCCAACAGCTGAGGCCAGATCCAACCTTCTCGAGGAAGGTGTCAGCAAGAAGGACATCTTTGTCACGGGTAATACTGTGATAGATGCCCTGATGGCGACACGCGCAAAACCCACCACTCCGCAGTGCGCCGAACTCGCAAACATGGCATCGGGTCGATCGATACTTGTAACCGCTCATCGGCGAGAATCGTGGGGAGCGCCAATGGATCGAATTGCGACCGCGCTTGCAGTCTTGGCCAGACGGTTCCCAACAGTTGACATAGTACTTCCGGTGCACCGTAACCCGATCGTTCGGGAGTCTCTTCTCCCCCCGCTCGCTCACTTGCCAAACGTGATCGTCACCGAACCATTATCGTACGGCGACATGGTAATTGCCATGGATCGGTGCTCCCTAGTACTCACCGACAGCGGCGGTATCCAGGAGGAGGCCCCAAGCCTTGGGAAGCCGGTGCTCGTAATGCGAGAAACCACCGAGCGACCTGAGGGGGTGTTGGCGGGCACTGTCCGACTCGTCGGGACAGACGAGCACAAAATAGTGGCAGAGGTCTCACGACTCCTTGATAATCGAGAAGCATATGATGAGATGGCGCATGCGTTGAACCCGTATGGTGACGGAGTTGCCGCCCCACGTATTCGACAGGTCGTCGAGTGGTTTCTTGGATTGTCCACAGCGCCCGAGGAGTTCCAGTCCACCGTGAATAGTGTTTAGACTTCTTCGCCGGAGGTATCTTTATGCGCAAACTCAGCCTTCATGTGCTATCCCGTGCTGGGAGCGCGTTTGATCCCATGCCGTCGCGGGCGGCGAAAACCGTTGCGTACGAAAAGCGGACCGCTGATACCTGCGAGAACCAAGGGGTGTGCACACAGAAATTGAAGGGGCCTCCGGCTCACATTTCTGCGTCCGTAGTTATCCCTGCACACAATGAAGAGGCTCGGATAGCGCGCATTCTTAGTGCACTATCGGCGGGGACTGCCACCGGGCACATTGAAGTGATAGTGGTCTGCAATGGGTGTACCGATCGGACGTCCCTCATCGCTCGCCGCCACACCACGGGAGTAAGGGTGTTCGAGACAGCCAACGCATCAAAAATGGATGCACTACGCCTCGGAGTAGATTGCGCACTTGGTGACTCCGTGATATTTGTGGATGCTGATGTATACTTATCCTGGAGAAGCCTTAATCAACTACTGTGCGCAATGGATACGGAGGGTAAGCTCGCTGCTGCGCCCACGCGAGTTATTGAACTGTCGCATAGCTCCTGTTTCGTCCGCTCGTTTTACAGAGTGTGGGAGGTGCTGCCGCAGGTACAAGGGGGACTCTTCGGCCGCGGAGTAATTGCACTGAGCGGGACGGGGGTTGAGCGCTTCCGAGCATTGCCAACGGTGCTCTCTGACGACCTCGTTCTCTCCGAGGCCTTCGAATTCAATGAGCGTGTGATTGTGCGCGATTCCACCGTGCGGATATCGGCCCCACGGACTGCAAGAGACTTAGTGCGCAGACGAATGCGCGTCACAAAAGGTACGTTTCAGGCACGTTCTGTCAGCCCGCAGCACAGTTTGCCTCCGACGACTCTGCGGACCTTGGCCGCGATTTGCGTTGCCCAACCGAGGCTTGCGACACACGCTATCGTGTTCCTCGCGATTGGGGCGATTTCGAAGCTATTGACATTTCGCGCGATTCGACGGAATGACTTCACTGGCTGGGAGCGTGACGAGAGCAGTCGAACGGGATTTCACCGTTCCGCGGATCCAATTCCAGGACGAGATAATGGGTAGGCTGTTGACTTCACAAGACTTGAGCAGCCCAAATCAACAGTTGGCGTCTGGGGGCCCCCGAACAATTCTCGCGACGTCATTTGCCAGTCTCGAGCCGATTCGTCAAATCTGGGAGGCACTCCCTGTAGAGAATCTAGACGCCGACTATCATTACTTCACTAGGGTGATATGTACGACACCGGGTGTGGAGCACCCGTGTGTCCTGTTGCTTGACCGTCCCGGGTACCAACCCATTCTAGTCGTGGGGCGCGTAGAGAGGCGCCCTACCCCGATTCGAATTGGATATCTGGCGATCGCTCGGCCGCTCGTCCGGACCTTGGTAGTCTCCTTCGAAGGTGTTTTAGGGGCAAATACTCAGGCTGATGGGATACTAATTGCCAAAACTATTCGTAGGGTTCTCAAGGATGTCGGCGCAAAATGCATTCTATTCCAAAAACCATCTACTAACTCTCCCGTGATGAAAGCCATTTCGGATGCGTTTCCACCTTGGCTACGCGCCTGCGGCATCCCCATAGTGAATCACTGGACTGTGGAGCTTCCTGACTCGCTCGATCATCTACTCTCAGCCCGGTCCGCGCGTTCACGAAAACGGCAGCGAGAAAAGGAACGGCGGTTGCAACGCATCTACGACGGATCTCTCGTCATACGTCGGTTCGAGAATCCGACCGAATTCGGAGACGTATGCGCCGCAATGAACCGAGTTTCATCGAGGACGTATCAATTTGCGTTAGGCGCCGGAGCTGCAACCACGCAATGGCAAAGAGAGTATCTGCGAGTTTGCCTTGAATTCGGATGGGTGAAAGCGTGGGTACTCTACATCTCAGACAAGCCCGTTGCATTTTGGTGGGGCACAAGTTACCGAGGCAGGTTCAGCACTCACACGCCAGGATATGATCCGGATTTTTCAAAGGACGACGTCGGTACCTTCACAATGATGACGATGTTGAGCGATCTTTGCGCAGACGGCTCGGTTCGGCGCCTTGACCTCGGTCACGGGGACGCCGACTACAAGAAGTATCTGGGTTCGACAGTGAGAACCGAACGGGATGTGTTCCTTTTCGCTCCCACTCCTGGATCGCTGATGTTAGCTGTCGCGCTCAGTCTCACCGGTGTATTCGATTCGCACGTAGTAAGTCGAATCGCCTCCAGCGCCATTGGTCGTCGCCTCAAGAAATGGTGGCGTAAACGGCTAGCCTCGCGTACGGCTTCTGTTGACTGAGGCACGGCGCCAATTCGGTGTCGCGCAAATAGTAGGTTGGTGGTGGTATGGCTGGTATGCGCGCACCTGCCCCGCGGCGCAACGCGAGACGCTGCAGGCCTGACCGGCTCGGGCACCGCTGCGCACCGCAAGGTGATCCTGGCGAAGGCGTTTGCTCATGGTGGCCCAGTGTGGCCGGTACCGCGATCGCGGCGCGACTGGATGTCTGCCTGACCAGCGCGGCCGGTTCGCCGAGGACGGTCTTGCCGAGTTCGGGAAGGTCCGCAAGGGCCGCAGCCGCAAGCCGGGATCCCGGCGGAGATGATCGGGGCGATCGTGCACGCCACGCTGCACGAGACACGTCCCGGCCAAAGGCATTGGGTCGTGCGGTCCATGGCCGCCGCGCAGCGTGTCAGCAAGGACACTGTGCAACCGGTATGGAGGGCCCGAAGCCTACCGCCGCACCGGGTTCGGTAGGGCTCGTCGACGTCGTCGGCGTCTACTGCAACCCGCCCGAGAGCGCGGTCGTGCTGCATATGGACGAGAAGTCTGCTTCGAAACCCGCCAGGTCGACCTGCGCGGCTCGGATGGCCCGTTCTGCCAGGTCAACGGCCGCAATAGCGAGGTCGTCATCGATTGGATCGCGCAGCAGGACCAGGCCTGGCGGGACCGAATCGAGTTCGTGTTGATGGACACTCGGCCACCTACGCCTGCGCCGCCCGCCTGGCGTTGCCGAACGCGCAGATCATCGTCGACAGATTCCACCTAGTCGCACTGGCCAACCAAACGGTCACGGACTACCGGCGTGAGCTGGCCCGGACCCGCAACGGCCGGCGCGGCCGCAAGTCCGACCCGGAGCGGGCGCAGCGCAACCGGCGGATCCGCGCCGCCGAAACCGCAACGACGCCGAGGCGGCCTAGGTGCTGGACGCGATGCGACGCGCTGACCCGACGAGCGGGTTGGCCAAGTGCTGGCGCGGCAAGGAACTGCTCCGCAGCCTCCTTGGCCTGGCCGGAACCGACCGGGACCGCACTGTCATCTGGAACAGGCTGGCAGGCTTCTACCAGCACTGCGCCGACTCCGGCGTCCCGCAGTTTGCGCGGCCTGGCCCGTACAGTCAACGCCTGGCAGAAATCGATCGTCGTCGGAGTCGTCACGTGGATCAGCAACGGCCGCACCGAGGGCAATAGCCGCATCGTCAAGCACGTAGGACGCGTCGCGTTTGGATTCCGCAACCCCGACAACCACCGTCGCCGCGTACGCTGCACTTGCACCGAGCATCCCGCCTGACCTCAACCGGCTCTTCACATTTGACGCTGTAGTTGGGGTCTGGATCCGCCGGATTCCAGAAGTGCTCAGGCGATGTAGTTGGCCAGGTTCCGGAAGCCCAACGCCGAGCCGCGTAGGTGTTCTAGCCGTCCGTTGATGGCTTCGGTTGGTCCGTTGGAGCTGCCGGGGTGATCTAAGGAGGCCAGGATGTCGCCGGCCCGTCGGGCCAAGGTCCGGCCCAGGGCGCGGATCTCTTGCAGGGCGGTGGGGACGCCGCGGGTGAGGCAGGAGATCACCGCCCGCATCCGGGTGCGGCCGTGGTGTTGTTCTCATCGCGGTAGGCGGCGACGATGTGCTGGTAGACCGACCAGGTGGCCTGCACCTGGAGGTGTTTGTCGTCGGCGAACACCGCCTGGATGCGGCCCCACTGCCTGGCGGTGACCAGGTCGATGCCGGTGTGCAGGGGCGCGGCGGATGCCGTAGAGCGGGTCGCCAGCCCGCCCGCGGTGCCCGGTGGTTACGTGTTGGACGCGTTGGCGGCAGCGGTGGACGCTGTCGCCGGCTAGTTGGGTGACGTGGAACGGGTCCATCACCGCGACGGCGTCGGGAATCTTCTCCCCCGCAGCGGTCTTGAACCCGGTGAACCCGTCCATCGCGATCACCTCCACCCCGTCCCGCCACGCCTTGTCGCGGCCGTCGAGCCGAGCGGTGAACACCTGTTTGGAGCGGCCCTCGACCATGTCCAGCAGCCTGGACGGCCCGGTGCCGTCCCGCACCGGGGTCAAATCGATGATCACGGCGGATGTACTTGTCGCCCTTGCGGGTGTGCCGCCAGCAGTGCTCGTCCACGCCGATGACCTTGACCTGGTCGAACCGGTGCGGATCGTCGATCAGCACCCTGCGGCCCTCGGCGACGATGGCGTCGTTGGCGGTGTTCCACGACACGCCCAGACCCTCGGCGATCCTGGCCACGGTCAAGTGCTCGCACACGATGCCGACCAGCGCCCACCGCAGCGCTCCACGGGAGAGCCGGGCCCGGGGCTCGGCGGCCGCGGTGGTGTCTTGCCGCCACACGTGCCGGCACCCATCGCACCGGTAGCGGCGGACCCGGACCAGCAGGATCGTCGGCCGCCACCCCAACGGTTAATGTGCCAGTCGGCGTAGCACCGTGTCCCTGGGCGTGCCCAGCTCGCCGCAGCGTCGGCAACGGTCGTCGGCGGCGACAACGCTGCACACCAGCACCGCCTTGCCGGACTCAAGGTACTGGCCCACCACGCGCAGACCGAGATCGTCCAGGCAGCAGAACGTGGTGACATCAGGGGCATCGAAGGTAGCGTGCAAGGTGATGGCCTTGCCGAAGATCGAACGGGACGTGAACATCCCGATCTTCCCACAGGGCCCTCACCCACACCCGGTCACACCCACCCGGCCCGCTACACCCTCACTCCGGAAGAGCCGCTCAACCAGCAGCCCGCACTCCTCCTAAATCCACAGAGCCGGCACACCATAAAGCCAACAACGACAACCCGGGTCGCTCGAATGGACCGCCACCGCTACGGACATCCTGGCCAATGTCCGCCGCGGCCGAATCACCCCGAAACAACATCCAACCAAAACCGCGTAACTACACTAGTTTCGGCTTCGTAGACTGCGATGGCGGCTACACTAACCGGGCCGGACCGCCTGTCCAGTACTTGGACCGTCCGCCCAAGTGTTGTTCACCCATTCGTTGCCGCGACCACTCCAGTATGCCACGGGCCCGAAGTAACCAGACTTCAGATAATAGCGGGTAGAAAAGACATTGTCCCGGACAATATAGCCCATCGCGGTATCCGGTGCGCCGCCGTAAATCGTATAGCCACCACCAGCAAGTAGGTTCTGCTCGATCAGAACATTCGTTGAGGGGTTACTTCCGAATTCACTCAACATAATAGCACTAGTCTGACCGTGGGCGTTGAGAATCGTGTTGTGCCTTATGACAACGTTTGGCGAGTTGGTAACCTCTATACCGTCGTTATGAATGTCGGAGCCCGAAGCCAAGTCATGAATGTACGAGTCTTCGAGGCGCGAATTCGCACCCATCTTCACCCCATCGCCCGCGCCGCTGATGTCCAACGCATCACCATCAAAGTATCCAGCGTTAGCGTCGCCAATGCTCGCCTGAGTAGCGGAGGTGCCAATCAATGTTGAATCGTTGATAATGGTCCCGCGACCGTAGTTTAGCACTACCCAATAGTCGTCGCTTTCCACCTTGACATTTTGGATGGTCACACCATCCGCTTTTACGGTGATCTGTCCAAGAACTTCGACGTTCTTCAGGATCATACCTGGCTGCGATAGGGTGACCGGGCCACGGATCTGTTTCAACGTTCCCCTGGCACCGGTAGTCGTGGCGTCCGGGAACGTGGTCGGCGCACTCCGCGTCGTCGTGGTCGGCGCACTCCGCGTCGTCGTGGTCGGCGCACTCCGCGCGAACTCCACGTCAACGTAATAGTTCGAGTCTCGCCACACCTCGGTCGGGAAATCGAGTGAGTACGAGTAGACGCCCTGAATTGCCTTCAAGCCGTTTCGCACTATCGGCGACTCCGGGCTCAGCGAAAAGGTGTCGTCTGGATAGCCCCCGTCAAGCGCAGAATAGGAGGCCACATACGTGTGACCTACAAAAATCGGGATTGGGCGAGCAAGCCTGACTGTGCGCCAGCCCGATTGACGCCCAACACTTCCCGTAGCATCGGACAATAGCCGACCCTCGTTCGTCCAAAGCCGGACGCGCACCGGTGCGTCACTTCCGCACTTCCGGTAAAACTTTACCGCCGTCACCCATCCGTCAACGAGGGGTTCCAGTCTGACGCCGAGTTCTACCGCCCTTCGATCAGGGTCCACAGGATTCCGCGGACTGGGCGCTGACGCACTCTGTGGTGTTGGGTTCCACGCACGCGCAGACCGCGCAACCGAATCGACCACGGCTTCGGCGTGTGACGATGGCCGGTCCGGAAAATGAACGGGGGTCCCGAATGGAGCGGCGAGCAAAGCAACACTCAATACGGAGACACTGAAACGGGCAACGGCGCTGAGGGGTCTTGATCGGCCACGCGGCCACCTTCCAGGACCCACCAGCCACTCCCATTCATTCGACACACCGACACCTGACGATTCAGGTCCGCACGCACGTCTCGTACGCTGCGGACCACGACTGTACAAGGAGACCCACGGGCCGGTACAGAAGCCTGGAACCATGCTCGGGATCTCCGCTCTACGTGCAGTATCTGGACGTGATGGCGGCTTCTCGTAGACTGAGCGCTTCATCCATCTGGCCTACTACTCTGATTCAAATGGCGCGCAATGGCGCCACGTACGGATCGTCGTCGTGCGAACGACTGAAACTATGAGAAATTGGGGGACGACGCCCCTAGATCTGACCTCGGAGCACGGGGCAACGCGAACGGGTCAAATCGGAAAATCGGCTCTCGAGTCGCATTGGCGAAGTCAGTTGAGCCTCTACGAGACCGCCAAGGGTGGCGGGCTCTGAAATTTGGCAATTTCCGCGCTCGACAAGTGACCAGGCAATGATTGGGGACTGGCCATTCTGGAGGATAGGTGATGATCCGCAGGATTGCGGCGGAGGGCGAGTTGAAGGCGAGGATCGCGGAATAGTATGAACCGCGCGGACCGCGATCATCAATCGGCGACTCCTTACGAGTCGGGTTTGGGGTATCCATTCTCGGCGAGAGCAACGGCGTTCACGCAGTTCGAGTCGGGGGCACGGGAGCTGCTGGACGAGACGTGGCCTATGCCGACAACGTTGCTGGCCGAACGGGTGTTGACCGTCGCTGCAAGGGCGGCTGTGGGACTGCGTTTTCGTCACCGACGTTGCCGACGGGCTCCTGGCGAACCTGCCCATGATCGCCACCATCACCATGTCGAACGACCTGACCCACTCGGCCCGGCCG
>JBIQML010000072.1:0-12498 GCA_044463405.1 Nakamurella lactea
GCCTCGTTGGCGGCGACGATGGTCGGCGTCATAGCGATACCTCCTTGGTCTTGATCAGGGCGCGATCGAGGTCCCAGAGAATGTCGTCGAGGGTCTCGATGCCCACGGAGATGCGGACCAGGTCGTTGCCGACACCGGATGCCTCCCGGGCCTCCGGGGGCACCTGCTGGTGGGTGGTCGATGCCGGGTGGATCACCAGGGTCTTCGCGTCGCCGATGTTCGCCAGGTGCGAGGCGAGTTCGACCGAGGCGATGAACGTCTTGCAGGCCTCGTACCCGCCCTTGAGCCCGAAGGAGAACACCGCCCCCGGGCCCTCCGGCAGATACTTCTGCGCCAACGAGGTCCACCGGTTGTCCTCGAAGATGGGGAAGCTGACCCAGGCGACCTCGTCCCGCTGGGCCAGGAATCGGGCCACGGCCTGCGCGTTGGCGGCGTGTTGGCGCATCCGCAGCGGCAGCGTCTCCAGCCCGAGCAGCAGCAGGAACGCGTCGAACGGTGACAGCCCGGCTCCGACGTCCCGGAGGACTTCCGAGCGTGCCCGGGTGAGGAAGGCGTACTCCCGGAAGTTCTCCCAGAAGGTCAGCCCGTGGTAGGCGGGCGACGGGTCGGTGATCAGCGGGAAGTTGCCGTTGTTGTACGGGAAGGTGCCGGATTCCACGACGACGCCGGCGATCACGGTGCCGTGCCCGCTGATGAACTTGGTGGCGGAGTGCACCACGATGTCGGCGCCGTGCTCGATCGGGCGGCACAGGTACGGGCTGGCGAACGTGTTGTCGACGATCAGCGGAATGCCGTGGGCGTGGGCGATGTCGGCGATCCCGGAGACGTCCAGCACGTCGGCGCGGGGGTTTCCGACGATCTCGCCGTACAGCGCCTTGGTGTGCTCGGTGACGGCGGCCTCGACCGCCGCCGGGTCGCCGAAGTCGACGAAGGTGACGTCGATGCCCATCCGTCGCAGCGTGACGTCGAATTGCGTGTGGGTGCCCCCGTACAGGGATCGGGAGGCCACGATGCCGTCGCCGGCCTGCGCCAGGGTGAGGACGGTGACGAGTTGCGCGGCCAGGCCGGATCCGGTGGCCACGGCGCCGAGCCCGCCCTCCAGGGTGGCGACCCGTTCCTCGAAGGCCGCCACGGTGGGGTTGCCGATGCGCGAGTACAGGTTTCCGTAGGTCTGCAGCGCGAACAGGTCCGCGGCCTGCTGGGCGTCCTCGAACACGAATGACGACGTCGCGTAGATCGGCATCGCGCGGGCACCGGTCTCGGGGTCGGGGCGCTGGCCGGCGTGGATGGCCAGCGTGTCGAAGCCGAATTGGTGACGATCGTTCATGCTGCCTGCCCTGTCGAGTATTCGTTGCCTGTCGGGTGATCCGCCCGGTGGGGCACGCCGGACATCACACGCCGGGTCGCCCGGGGGGTCGGGCGCGTGGCGGGATGCCGAGCGGAGGCCCGGTCCGTCAGCGACAGCGGGTCGCGGTGCACCCGCGCATCTGGTCGATGTACCGGCGGCACACCGACATCAGATCGTGGATCGCCGATCCGCCGGTCGGGATGGCGCAAGGCGTGGATGCCGGTCCGCTCTGGGTTGCCACGGCTGGTACTCCTGATCTCGTCGAGCGCTTGCGGGAGCGCCCATCGGCGTCCCGCCCGGTCGTCACCCGGAGCACCCCACCGCCTCGCGAGGGTTGCCGACCAGCTAGCCGGGGCTGAACGCTGGTACTCGTGACCGTGCCTCGAAGCTACGCCCGTCCGGTTCGGGCGGTCAAGGCGGGTTCGCTGGAACGTAGATCACATCGGGGGCGCGCGAGGCGTCCCGTCACGCCTCGTCGATGACCACCCAGATGCCCACGGCCGGCTCGTCGCCGTCGTTGCGGTACCGGTGTGGCGTGTCCGACCGGAAGCACACCGCAGCGCCCGGCGAGAGCAGCCGGTGGCCGTCACCCAGTTGCAGCATGAGCGCGCCGGAGATCAGGAACCCGTACTCGGTGCCAGGATGCCGCATCAGCTCACCGGAGCTGGAGGCGCTGCCCGGCTGGTAGCTGATCCGAAGGAAGTCGACCTTCTCCCCCGGCAGTTCCCCCATCAGCTCCCAGACCACACCGGAGTCCAGGGTGACCACCTCGCGCTCCCCGGGGGTGGTCACCACGCCCGGGAGCGCGGCCGCGGCCTGCTCGGCATCGCCCACCGTGGGTGCCTCCCGCGCGGTCACCGGGTTCAGCGCCAGCATGGCGGTCAGGCCGGCGGTAGCGACCGGGCTGGCGCCGGCGTGCCCGTCACGCCCGTCAGCACCGTCACCGCCGCCAACACCACCGACGGCGTCCGAGGGTGCCTCCGGCGACTCCTCCAGCAGGTCCGTCACCGACAGGCCCAGCGCACCGGTGACCGCATAGAGCGTGCTCACGCTCGGCCGCAGCCGGCCGGTCTCGATCTGCGAGACTAGGCTGGCCGACACGCCGGCCTGCCGGGCCAGTTCCCGCAGGCTGATCCCCCGACGTAGCCGCGCGACCCGCACCCGCTCGCCGATCGGCGGGATCGCCACCTGGCCCATCGGCCCTCCCACGGCTCATCGACCCGCCGGCCCACCGCCCTCGACGCGGGACGGCCCGCGGCGGGTGGTCTTGACCCTTCCGACACGGAGAATCTACAGTGAGTGCACTGTTCAGTATTGCTTAACATGACGCGCTCGCGCGGAATCGCCGCCGGCGGTCGGGCGGAAGGAGCAGGCGGTGGCCATTCGAACCTTCGGGACCAACGCGGTGGACTGGGAGGAGCGCATCGACCTGGACCGGCTGCGCACCGAGCGGCTGGCCAGGCTCCGCGCGGAGCTGGAGCGCTCGGAAC
Source organism: Nakamurella lactea (assembly GCA_044463405.1). Classification (GTDB taxonomy): domain Bacteria; phylum Actinomycetota; class Actinomycetes; order Mycobacteriales; family Nakamurellaceae; genus Nakamurella; species Nakamurella lactea_B. The sequence continues at coordinate 2,839 of JBIQML010000072.1, forward strand.
TCGGCGCGTTGCTGACCTTCGACTTCGGCAACATCCGGTACATGACGGCCACCCACATCGGCACCTGGGCGATGGACAAGCTGATCCGGTTCGCGGTGCTGCCGCGCGGCGGCGAGCCGGTGGTGTGGGACTTCGGGTCGGCCGCCAAGCATCACCAGCTGTTCAACCCGTGGCTGGACGGCACCAACCGGGCCCGCGCCGGCATCTCCACCCTGCGCGGCGCGTTTCATCCCGACGCCGGGATCGCCCAGGACGTCGCCGCCAAGGTCGCGACGGTGCTGCGCGAGAACGGCGTGGCCGACGCTCCGCTGGGCGTCGACCTGATCGAGATGCCCGTGCTCGCGGCGCTTCAGGCCGAGGGCCTGACGGTGGTGGACGGGCAGCAGGTGTTCCTGTCGGCCCGGCGGGTCAAGACGCCCGACGAGATCGGCCTGCTCACCCAGGCGTGCTCCATGGTGGACGCCGCATACGAGGACCTGTACGAGTTCCTGCGCCCCGGGGTGAAGGAGAACGAGTGCGTGGGCGTGGTGTCCAAGACGCTCTACGACCTGGGCAGCGAATACGTGGAGGGGGTCAACGCGATCTCCGGCGAGCGCTGCTCGCCGCACCCGCACGTGTACTCCGACCGGCTGCTGCGGCCCGGCGACCCGGCGTTCTTCGACATCCTGCACAGCCACATGGGTTACCGGACCTGCTACTACCGGTGCTTCGCCGTGGGCAGCGCCTCGCCGGCGATGCGGGACGCCTACACCCGGTGCCGGGAGTACATGGACCAGGCGATCGCGCTGGTGCGTCCCGGCGCGACCACCGCCGACATCGTGTCCTGCTGGCCGACGGCGCAGGAGTTCGGCTTCCCGGACGAGGAGGCGGCGTTCGGCCTGCAGTACGGCCACGGGGTGGGCCTGGCCATCTGGGAGAAACCCATCTTCTCCCGGCTGGTCTCGCTGGATCACCCCGAGACCCTCGAGGAGGGCATGGTGTTCGCGCTGGAGACGTACTGGCCCGCCGGTGACGGCTGGTCCGCGGCCCGCATCGAGGAGGAGGTGGTGGTGACGGCGGACGGTTGCGAGGTGATCACCAAGTTCCCCGCCGAGGAGTTGCTGGTGGCCGGCAAGCGGTACTTCACCGCGGGCGGGTCGCTGCCGACCGTGCGCGAGTCGCAGTCGCAGCTGAACACCGCCGCCGGTCGCGGCGAGACCGGTCCCGCCGCCGAGCGTTCCGGGAGCGCCCGGTGACCTCGCACCTGGTGGCACGTGCCGCGGACGCCGCCTGGGTTCCGGCCGGCGGACCGCTGGCCGGCGCGACCGGCTACCTCGGCTGGTCGGCGGTGGGCCCCGACAGCGACGCCGTGCACACGGGTTTCGGGCTGGGCCGGATGGACCCCGGCGGCCGTATCCCGTGGCACCTGCACTCCTACGAGGAGAGCATGTACGTGCTGGCCGGCGAGGTCGTGGTGCAGACCCCGGAGGGCGCCACGCTGCTCGGCCCCGGCGACTACGGACTGATCCCGTTGGGCGTGCCGCACTCGCTGCGCAACGAGGGCCCCGAGCGCGCGGAGTGGGCCCGATGTTCCGCTCCGGCGCCACGCGCGGCGCATGGTGGCGACACCGAGGCGGTGCGGGGGGTCGACGACGTCCCGGCGGTGCGGATCGACGTGCGCGACCCGCGCAACCGCCGGTACGGGCACGTCGCGCCGGAGCACATGGACCGGGACCTGCAGGGCCAGGAGAACCTGGCGGTGTCGGCCAGCATGCGCACCGCCCTGCTGGTGTACAGCGGGATCTCGCTGAAGATGATGGTGGACACCGACCTGGGCGCGGTGCTGTCCTCCATGTTCATGGTGCAGTACGAGCCCGGGGGCCTCGCCTCACCGCACGATCACCCCTTCGAGGAGACCTACCTGATCACCGACGGCAGCGTGCTGGCGACCTTCGACGGGGTGGAGTACGACCTGCGGGCGGGCGATATCGCGTGGGCCGGCGTGGGGTGCGTGCATTCGTTCCGGAACGTCACGGATACCACGGTGACGTGGTTGGAGACGCAGTCTCCACAGCCGCCGCACCGGCACGCCTACCGGTTCCAGCGGGACTGGGAGTACCTGCGGGACGTGCTGGGCACGGAACTCTCCACCGACCCTGACGCCGACACGAACGGAGACTCCTCGTCATGACAACGGTTGTGGTCGGCGGCACCGCCGGCATCGGGCTGGAGTTCGCCCGGTCCCGCGCGGCCGCCGGCAGGGATGTCGTCATCGCCGGACGGGACGAGACCAAGGCGAACACGCTCGCACGGGAGATCGGAGCCCGCGCACTGATCGTCGACCTAGCCGAGCCGAAGTCGATCGCCGGCGCGTTCGCCGAGATCCGCGACGTCGACGAGCTGGTCCTGCTGGCGATCGACCGGGACAGCAACAGCGTCAAGGACTACGACATCGACCGCGCCATCGCGCTGACGACCATCAAGCTGGTCTCCTACATCGAGACGGTGCACACCCTGCACCCCCGCATGACCTCGGACGCCGCGATCGTGCTGTTCGGCGGTCGCGCGAAGGACAAGCCGTATCCCGGCTCGACCACGGTGTCCACCATCAACGGTGGCGTCATCGGCATGGTCAACACGCTGGCCATCGAGCTGGCGCCGATCCGCGTCAATGCCATCCACCCCGGCATCGTCGGCGACAGCTGGTACTGGGCGGCCAAGCCGCCGGAGGTGTTGGATGCCTACCGGTCCCGCACGCCGACCGGCAACCTGGCCACCATGGCCGATGTGGTCGACACCATCGACTTCCTGCTGCGCAACAGATCCATGAACGGACAGCAGATCGGCATCGACGGCGGCTGGATGTTGACGTGAGCGACGCCGGAGCGGCCGAGGATCGTCGCCACGAAGTGGCAGATCCCGGCCGCGGAGTGCGGAGCGAACAATTGGGCACCGTGAGCGTGGCACCCGAAAGCATGGGGGGCGCCGGTTCCCCGCCACGGGTCGCGCTGCTGGGCGCGGGCCGGATGGGCGCCGCGATGGCGCAGCGGTTGCGCGAGAGCGGGTTCCCCGTCACCGTCTACAACCGCAGCGCCGACCGGGCGCGCGAGGTTGCCGACCGGATCGGTGCCTCGGTGGCGCCGACGCCGGCCGGGGCCGCGGCGTGGGTCGCCGGCGGTGACGGGGACACCACCCCCGGTGTGGCGCTGGTGTCGCTGGCCGACGACGACGCCTGCCGCGCGGTCTATCTCGGCCCGGACGGCCTGGTGTCGACGCTCGCGCCCGGCACCGTGGTGGCCGATACCTCGACCATCGATCCCGACACCGCCCGCGAGTTGGCGGCGGCGGTGGGCGCTGCCGGCGCGGCCGCGCTGGATGCTCCGGTGTCGGGCAGCGTGCCTGCGGCGCTGTCCGGCGGGCTCACCGTGATGGTCGGCGGTGGCGAGGATGCGTTGGAGCGGGCGCGGCCGGTGCTGGAGACGATCGGTCGTCGGGTCGTGCACGTCGGTGGTTCCGGCTCGGGAGCGGTGGTGAAGCTGGCGGTCAATGCGGTGGTGCACGCGCTGAACCAGGCGCTGGCCGAGGCGATCGTGCTGGCCGAGAAGTCAGGCGTAGACCGCTCGGTGTTCTACGACGTGATCGCAGACAGCGCCGCCGCGGCACCCTTCGTCGGCTACAAGCGGGATGCCTTCGAGCATCCGGATTCCGCCGCGGTGGCGTTCAGCCTGGACCTGGTGGCCAAGGACCTGCGGCTGATCCTGGCGCTGGCCGAGCGGGTCGGCGCGCCGATGCCCGAGGCACGCGCCGTGGTCTCGGCGGCGAACGACGCCATCGGAGCCGGCTTCGGCGAGGCGGACATGAGCGCGGTGGCGCGATTCCTGCGCGAGGGATGAGCCGACCGGCCAGTTCCACCGGATTTCGCCAGCGGTCGTCACCGTCAGCACGGGATACGCATTGCTGATAGGTGTGTCTCCAGGATGGCGTCGACCCAGCCTGACCGGATCAGGGGCTATTGCCGGGACCTGCGCAGCACCGCCTGCGCTGCGCGCTCGGCGTTCGCCACCACCTCCGGTACATCGAATACCGTCAGGGTGCCACCCCTCTTGAGGATGCGTCCGTCGGAGATGACGGTGTCCACGTTGGCCGGCGTCACCGAACGCACCACGGTGGCCTCGATGTTGGCCAGCGGGGCGACATTCAGGTCGTTGGCGCGGACCAGGATGATGTCCGCACGCTTGCCCGGCGTGAGCGAACCGGTGACGTCCTGCAGGCCCAGCGCAACGGCCCCGTTGATGGTGGCCATCTCGATGCAATCGGAGAAGCCGATCTCCGGAAGATCCGCGGTATCGGTTCCCTCCCAGGGAATCCCCATGTTCCAGGCCACGCTCATCGCCTCGAACAGGTTGACCGGGTGGATGGAGGTCGCGTCGATCGAGAAGGACACGGTGACGCCGGCCTCCCGCCACCGGAGCAGGGCGACCCTGGGATCGCCGGCGTCGCCCAGACGGAGTTCGGAGTGCACCGAGAAGCTCAGCGGCGTGCGGGTACGGGCCATCGCCGCGCGGTCGGCCGGGGTCGCGGCGAGGAAGTGACAGATCAGGAACTCCGGCCCCAGGAACCCGAGGTCCTCCAACTCCGTCGCGCGCACCTTCGTGCTGCCGCCCTGCATGGTGTGGATGGCGACCGGAAGGTTCCGATCGCGGACGTCGCGCATCTCGGTAAGGAACACCGCCCCGTCCCCCAGGTCGGGCCCGCGCAGGTTCACGCCGAGGTGCACCAGACCGTCGAAGCTATCGTTGCGGCCGAACCACTGCGCCGACACCCTGTCGATATCCGCGAACGACAGGGCCTCGTCCTCGGGCAACATGTCGCGGTGGCCGTAGGCGTACCTGGCCCGGATCAGGCCATCGCGATGTGCCTGCAGCTCCGCATCCGCGTGTTCCGGACTGCGGGTGTTGTGCGACCAGTTGTGCACAGTCGTGATGCCGGCGTTGGCCGCCTCGACCAACCCGAGCAGAACGCTGTGGTAGAAGTCCTCGGGCTCGTAGTGCGCGGATGTCGCCCACTTGGCGGGAAAGTAGCCGTAGTCGTCGGCGATGAAGTTGCGTCCCAGCGAGCTCCACATGTGGAAGTGCGAGTCGATGAGCCCGGGCATGACGATCATGTCCGTGGCATCGATCACGTCCGCCTCGGGCGCCTCGATCGCCGGCCCGACCTGCTCGATCCGCCCCTCCTCGACGAGGACATCACACTCCTCTCGGGTGCCGATGGAGCGGTCCGCCGACACCACGGCCCCGCCCTTGATCAATAGCGATCCCCGCTGGATCGGCTGTGACACTGCCACCACTCCTTCTCGTCATTGGCGTCGTACGGACTGCGCCCGGCGTGCGGCACGGGCCCGGTCATCAGCTCGGCACACCACCCAGGCCGACAAGGTCGGCGAAGAGCGCGGGTTGCGCCCCGATCTCGGCCGGCCGACCGGACCAGACGATGGTTCCGCCGTCCCCCAAGACCGACACCCGATCCGCTATTCCCACCGCGAAGTCGACGTTCTGCTCGGCGAGCAGCACTGCGAGCTCCGTCCCCTTCAGCTGCGCGAGCCGATCCAGGATGACGTCCTGCACCACCGGTGCGAGCCCCTCCGTGGGCTCGTCCAGTAGCAATGTGTCGGGGTTGCCGACCAGAGCACGGCCGATCGCCACCATCTGCTGCTCGCCGCCCGACAGCACCCCGCATCGCTGGTTCTTGCGCTCGGCGAGCCGGGGGAAGAGCTCGTATACGGTGCTCTCCTGCCAGCCGCCGCGGCGCCGGCCGGCTGCGATCTGCAGGTGTTCCCGAACGGTGAGGCTCGCGAACAGCCTGCGCCCCTGGGGAACCAGGCTGACACCGCCGCGGGCGATCCGGTAGGCACGAAGGCCGGCGATGTTGCGTCCTCGGTGCCAGATCGATCCTGCGGTGATCGTGGGCGGGGTCAGCCCGCAGACGCTGCGGAACAGCGTCGTCTTCCCGGCCCCGTTGCGGCCGAGCAGGGCGTGCACCTCACCGGCCCGGACGCTCAGGTCCACGCCTGTCAGCACGCCCGCGGTCGAATATCCGGCGTGCACGTCACGAAGTTCCAACAGCGGATCGGCCAAGATACACCTCCCGAACCTTGGGATGCGCACGGATCTCGTCCGGTGTTCCGTTCGCAATCGCGATGCCGTTCTCCAGGCAGAGGGCGCGATCGGCCAGTCCGAGCGCGAAGGTCAGATCGTGCTCGATCAGGAGCAACGGGATCGTTCGTGGCAACGAGGCGATCACCTCCCGGAGCCGGGCCCGCTCGACCACCGAGAGTCCGGCGGCGGGCTCGTCCAACAGCAGCAAGGACGGCGTCACGACCAGCGACATCGCGATCTCCAGCTGTCGCCGTTCACCGTGTGAAAGTTCGGCGACGACGTCACCCCGCCGTGCCGCCAGCAACAACGAGTCCAAGATCGCGTCGATCCGGTCGGCGTGCGGAGCGCGCCGCGTCGGCCAGCAGCGCCACCTGCCCCCCGTCTTCGACTGTGCCGCCAGCGCCACGTTCTCCGCCACCGTGAGCTGGGAGAACAGCGTGGACACCTGGAACGTGCGGGCCAGGCCGAGCCTCGCGCGGCGCCGCGCCGGCCAGCGGGTCACATCCTTGCCGAACAGTTCGATGGACCCCTTGCTGACCGGGACCTCGCCGGCGATCAGCCGGAAGAGGGTGGTCTTTCCCGCGCCGTTGGGGCCGATCACGGCAAGGCGCTCACCAGGCGCCAGCGTCAAGGACACGTCATCGACCGCCGCCACCCCGCCGAATCGACGCGCGACCCCATCCACCCGCAGGACCGGAGCGCCGTCCGGTCCCGCGGGTGACATCGCCTCCTGCTCCGCAGCGCTCATCCGGCCGCCGACTCGATGCCGGTGAAGTCACGGGAGAACACCGGGTTCTTCAGGTAGTCGTCCGGGTCCAGGGTCCAGAACTGGCTGACGTCGTCGACGGTCTTGACGGGGACGTTCCAGAACCCGCCGTCGGCGCGCTTCTGCACCTCGGTGAGGTACACCGGGCCGACCAGGTTGTTGTGATCGTCGAAGCTGGCACTGCCGTAGAGGCTGTCGTCGAAGGTGAGTGTCCGCGCCTTGTCGATGAAGGCTGACCCGTCGATCTTTCCGTCCGTGGCCGCCAGCGCCTCGGCCGTGACCTGGGCCATCATGTAGCTGCCGGCGGCGTACAGCGACGGGATCTCCTGGTACCGGTCGTTGTACTCCTTGACGAACGCCTGCACGGTCTCCGAGTCCCGTCCCTCGGCCCAGTACGTGAAGCTGTGCACGCCCAGCGCGGCGTCGCCCACCTCGCGGAGGAACACCTCATCCGCGAAGCAGCAGTTGCCGATGATGGTCGCGGGATCCAGCCCGAAGTCCTGCCAGGCCTTGTACAACAGGATTGCGTCGGAGCCTCCGGCGGAGCCGATGAAGACGGTGTCCGCACCCAGCTGCTTGATCTGGCTCACGTAGGTGCTGAAGTCCTGGGTGCCGAGCGGGTTCCACACCTGACCCACGATCTTGCCGCCGGCGGCGGTGAAGCCGCTGACGAAACCACCACAGCTCTCCCACCCGAATGCGTAGTCGGGACACAGTGTTGCGGCGGTGCGGCTGCCCTCGTCGTAGGCCCACTGACCGGCCGGGAAGTTGGACTGGCTGCTGGTGTAGCCGACCCGGAGGATGTGGGGATCGTACTGGCGTTGGGTGAGGTCGTCGGCCCCGGTGATCTGTAACGTCGGCAGGTCCTGCTTGGCCACGTAGGTGGCCACCGCATAGGCGGTGTTCGCCAGCACCGGGCCGGCCACCATGTCGACGTGCTCCTGCTCGACCAGGCGCTTGGCCTTGGTGAGCGCCACGTCCGGATCACCGGCGTCGTCCTCGTACACCGTCTTGACGGTGACGCCACCGGCCGTGTCGCCGTTGAGTTCCCAGTACAGGTCCCACCCACGTTTCATGTCGGTGCCCAACGCCGCAGCGAATCCGGTGACCGGGGAGATGAATCCCACCGTCACCGAATCCGATGCCCCGTCACCCGGGGCGGATGTCGACGAGCCGGCATCTCCGGCGCTCGTCGTTCCGCCCGCCGACGCCGACGTGCCGGTGGATCCCGATCCACCCGACGAGCATGCCGCCAGGCCGAGCGCGAGGCTTCCGGCGATGGCGACGACGACCCGGAACCTGCTGTGTGCGGTGCTGTTCACATCGGTATCCCTTCTATTCGGTGGTGCTGTCGGTGGACGTGGCCGGCCGGCGGTCACGGGGTGTCTTTTCCCCGGCGGGCGCCCGTTGCGGCGGAGCCGCCGCGGATCCCGCCGTGGCGTCGGAACGCAGGTGTGCGCCCCGCCACGACGCGGGCAACAGGCGCTGCAGCGTGGGATGCAGGCCGCCGATCCGCGCGCGGCCTGCACGCTGCCGGAACATGCTGGTGAGCCCGCCTGGCATGAAGATCACCACGATGATGAACAACGCGCCGAGCAGCGTGGGCCATCGCTCCAGATAGGAGCTGAGCCAGAATTGGATGCCTACCACCAGGATCGACCCCAGCAGTGGCCCCATGACGGTGCCGATGCCGCCGATGATGATGATGACCACCGCCATCGCCGACTTGTCGAACGCCGCCGTGGCGGGGCTGATGAACTCGGAGTGCCAGACCATCAACACGCCGGATATTCCGGCGACCACACCGGATACCATCACCGAGACGAACTTCGCCGGGGCAACGGCATATCCCAGGCTGGACATGCGACTCTCGTTGTCGCGAACGCCTCGGAGCATCAGTCCCAGTGGTGACCGTGCGAACGCCTGCAACACCAGGACGACCACCACGCAGACGGCAAGGACCAGGTAGTAGAAGCTTCTCCCCGGCTGGATCGCCTCCGGGCGCGAGATACCGGTCAGCCCGCTCTGCCCGCCAGTCACCGACGACCATTTCAACGCGACGCCGTACACCATCACGCCGAGCGCCAAGGTGATCATCAAGAAGACGATGCCGTTGGTACGCATGGTGGTGGCGGCGTACACGACGGACACGATCAGCGTGATCGCCAGCGCGATCAGCAACTGCCCGGCGAGCCCGAAGTCGTGCTTGACGCCGTAGGCCAGACCGTAGGCCGCCGCGCCCGCGATCCCGGCGTGTCCCATCGACACCAGCCCCACCTCCCCGGCCGGCATGTTCACGCTGGTTGCCAGCAGGGCCGTGATCAGCACGAGCGACAACAGGGAGAGCACATAGGCCGACGCCAGCAGCGGCGCCAGCGCGGCGAGGACGACGACGAGGCCGTAGCCGACGCGTCGCGGGGTCACGGTGCCCGCCCTCATGTCTGTCTCCCGAGCAGGCCGCGCGGCCTGATCATCAGGATCAACGCCATCGGGGCGAACACCGCGAAGTAGGAGAACTCCGGAATCCAGACTCTGGAGAAGCTGTCTATCAGGCCGATGACGATGCTTCCGACGGCGGCGCCCTCGATGCTGCCCAGGCCACCGACGATGACGACCACCAGCGCGTACAGCAGGATATCGGTGTCCGCGCCGGGGCGCATGGTCAGGATGCCCGCGGCGGCGACACCGGCGAACGCCGCCAGGCAGGCACCGAACACGAACAGCCACATGAAGACCCGACCGATGTTGATGCCGATCAGA
>JBIQML010000073.1:0-12487 GCA_044463405.1 Nakamurella lactea
GCGGGAGAGCGCTTCCCTGACACGGAAGAGGTCACTGGTTCAATCCCAGTATCGCCCACCATCTTGACCTGCGAAAATAGATCTCCGTGGGGAATACGTGGGGAATCCCCGCGGTGACCGCCCGTCTGGCCGATCCCCATTCGTGGCCGTGGTGAGCCGCCGAGATCCGCCGGTGCCAACGTGCCGGGTCGCCTACTTCGGACCGGTGGGTGGTTGTCGGTTGGGCAGGGTTGCCAGCTCCTTGCTCGGCGTCCACGGCAGTCCCCGTTTGACCCACCCGTCCCGGCACGACCCTCCGGGCGGGTCAAACGGCGATCCCGCCCCAGCTCGTGCGCAACCAAGATCGCACACGCTGGCGGCGTCCCGCTGGAGGTTCGTCCTGCGGGGCGACGGCGGCGCCAGCCGGCGATTCAACCGGCGGTTCGGGCGGCGCCTGCCCGCCACTGGGCCAGCGCGGTTCCCACCAGTGACGGTGGCCGGGGATACGCTATGAGCAACACGCACGGACGGAGGGGCGCGGTGACGGACAACGCCTACGATCGACCGCTGGTCACGGCCGAGGACCTCGACCGCATGACGCCCGAGCAGGTCGATGAGGTCTGGCGCGCGTCGATCGTCACCGACCCTGCTGCGCTTCCTGAGCATTACCTTCGAGCCGTCCGTCGCCGCGCGGCGGATCGGCTCGCACGCCGCGACGCCCGAGCCGCGTCGTGACGAGTGGTGACGTCGGATCCGAGGCGGCGTGACGTTCGCCCTACTCGTGATTTCTACCGGGACTTGTACCGGCACTTCGCGGTGGAACGGGGCCCGGCTGGCGAGCCCTCCCGACTCGACTTCGAGTTGTATGAGCTGCCGCGGCTATTTCGCGACATCGCCGATCGGTGGGAGGACTTGTTCCAGCCGGTTCCCTGACGGCGGGACTATCGCACGTTCATCACGGTCGGTGTGCTCGTTGCCGCGTTGAGCGTCGATGCCCAACTCACCCGGAGCGGCGTCATCGAACTCCTGTCCCTGGACGTCAACACCGGCCCCCTCGGAGAAGCGAGCTCCGCTGACGAACAGGAGTAGACCAGCCAGCCACGCACGAGGATCTCAACAGCGACGAACCGAGCGATATTGGTCGTGTGGCGGGCATCCGTCACCGATTGCCGATCCGCCGATCCGCTTCCGGCGCGCAGGTCCAGCACCGAATAGCTCGATGTGAACACGCTGGTCGGAGGTCCAACCTACTTGATGAACGGGCACGATTGGTCCGTTGTCGAAGCCCGACGAGCGGGCGGTAGCCACGATCTTGATGCCGACGTGTTGGGTCCCCCAGCGAATCCCGTCGCGGAAGGACACATCCGCACCTTCGATGATGACCCGCCCTGCGCGCTGCGGGGTGACCGCGAGCACGATGTAGCTATCTCCGGGCTCCCAACCGATGGTCACAGCACCCGGATACCATGGCGTCGCAGATGGGCAGAAGGCATCGAACTGATCCTCCGAAACCACAACGATTCGTGTCGAGTTGGCCGGAATCGTGCAGGTCAGCAACTCGATGGCCGCATCAGCCATCGTCTCAGCGCCATCCGACGATGCGGCGATTCCAGTATCGCTGTACAGCGTGTGGCCCGCACGGACCGGCGCGCTGGGGCGATCGCCGTCATCGGGACCCCCTGGTCGGGCCGGCCATCAGAGACCTCGGATACCGCTGGTCCATCGCCAGCGGTCCGGCCATCTGCGGCGCGCAGCTCCTGGCGCTGTCGGTGTGGCCCACCCAGCTGAGCGCATCGGCGGTGTTCCTTGCCTCGGGGAACCGCAGATCAGGACGGCCGGCCTTCTCCCGCGCCGGGTAGTACACGCCGTAGAGGGTCGACGGCGCCAGAGTCCGGCCGTCGGCGCCCGGGAACAGCAGCCCGTCGCGGCCACCGGTGATCGTCTTGCCCAGGTGCTCCCGTAGGACCGGGATCAGGTGCGGCGGGATCGCGACCTCGCGGATGCCCGCGGCGGTCTTGGGAGTGCCGATGATGACCTTGCCGTCGACCCGGACGGCGCCGCGCCGGACGTGGAGCACCCCGTTGGTCAGGTCGACGTCCTTGCGACGCAACTCGACCAACTCACCGAATCGCAGGCCGCACCACGCCGCGAGCAGGATCATCGGCCGGTATCGCGCGGGGAGCTCCGCGGTGATCGCCTCGAGTTCGGCCAGGGTGGCGGGTTCGATCTTGTGCTTGCGCTTGGCGTTGCCGGCGCCGCGGATGTGCGCCGGGTTGGCGGTCTTGATCTCCCCGTCGTACACCGCCGAACCCAGGATCGCTCGCAGCAACGAATACGCGTGCGCCCGCAGCGTGGGCGCCCGGTCGCCGAGGTCGGCGTGCCACTTGCGCACCATGGCCGGGGTGATGGAGCGCAGCGGCAACGGGTCGAACGTCGGCCCTATCTGGTTTTTCAACAGGGCGGCGTAGTGGACGTGGGTGCGGGGCTTGAGCGGTCGATCCGCCAGCGTGATCCGCCGGCGAGCGTGCTTTCGGCGCTCGATGACGACGAGGCGGCGCACCGGGCGATCATTGAGGCGCCCCTGGGTAGGCCGGATCCTCCAACCCGATCGGGTGATCGCCCGTTTGGGTGCTGTATCGGATGGATGACCGAATGTAGCGTCATTGTGGCGATTGGCCAGCCCCCATGGCCGCGCCGGGCCGGCGCCGATCCTTCCTACCCTTGGATTCGGCGCCGGCCGCCTAGCCGGAGGCGAAGCGATCCTCAGCCACGCTGATGGCCGGCACGACCACCCGAACCCTGCGCCCGCCGATCGCCCCGACCCCGAAACCGCGCTGCGTCTTGCGGATCTCGGCGATCTCCGCCGCCATCTCCTCCGGATCGGCGTCTCTACACCCCTGCCCGGGATAACCCGTTGACGAATCGGCGAGGCTGGGACGCGTGGCACTGACGATTCACAACCGTGGCCAGGAGCCGGACATCTTCCAGGCCGTCGATCATGCCGACTTCGACCGCTCGTGGCCGACCTTCATGCAGCACGATCCCACCGCGCACCTCTACTACGGAGAGATCGACGCCGTCGCCGAGTATGTGCTGCTCGCCACGGACGGGGATCAGCCGGTGGCCAAGGCCTACTCCGCACCCTTCGCGTTCGGCACCCCCGGCCGTGAGGAACTGCCCGACGGCGGCTGGGACGAGGTGATCCGCTGGCAGCACGCCGACCGCCTCGCCGGGCGGGATCGCAACGTCGCGACCGCCCTGGAGATCGTCGTGCTGGCCGAGCGGCAGGGCACCGGAATCGCCTCGGCCATGGTGAACGCCTTGCGGGAGAACGCCTTCCGACTTGGTCACGACGTTCTCTACGCCCCGGTGCGGCCCTCGCAGAAGGCGAACGAGCCCGAGACGCCGATGAACGAGTATGCCTTCCGGACGCGCGACGACGGGCTGCCCTACGACGGGTGGCTGCGCGTGCATGTGCGGGCCGGCGGGCGGATCGTCAAGGTCTGCCCGCTGTCGATGACCATCCCCGGCACCCTGGCGCAATGGCGCGAGTGGACCGGACTGCCGTTCGACACCGGCGGCACGGTGATCGTGCCGGGCGCGCTGAGCCCGGTGCTGGTGTCACCGGCGCAGGACGCCGCCGTCTACGTGGAGCCCAACGTCTGGATCGAGCACCGCCGGCCGTGAATCCCACCTGGCCGAGCCTGCGGACCATCACGACCGCCCGGTGTCGGCTGGAGCCGCTGCATCCGGGCCACGCCGAGGCGATGGTCGATGCCCTCGCCGATCCGGCACTGTACGAGTTCACCGGCGGCGCGCCGCCCACCATCGAGGAGCTGCGGCGGCGCTACCGGGCCCAGTCCGCCGGCCACTCCGCCGACGGGCGGCAGTGGTGGTGCAACTGGATCGTCGTCCTGCTCGGCCAGGCGCTTCCGGCCGGCTACGTCCAGGCGACCGTGGAACGCTCGGGCGAGGACCTCGAGGCGACCTGCGCGTGGGTCATCAGGCCGGAACAGCAGGGCCGCGGCCTGGCCACGGAGGCCGCCACCGGCATGGCCATCTGGCTGGCCCGGCACGGTGTCACGCGTCTGGCCGCCTGTATCCACCCCGAGCACGCCGCCTCGGCACGGGTCGCCGGGCACCTGGGCCTGCGTCCCACCTCCGGCATGGAGGACGGCGAGGTGCGCTGGGAGTCCCAACGCTGACCGCACCGGCGGCGCTCAGATCCGTTCGCCGGCCAGTATTTTCCGATTCACCCAGTGCTCGCAGTAGAAGGACAGCACCGGCACCACGCCGGCGAGCAGCACCTTGAGCAGCCCCCACAGCGACCAGCGTGCCTTGTAGGACAGGTCGAAGGCCAGCAGCACGTACGCCGCGTACAGCACACCGTGGATGGGCCCCCACACCTGCACCGCCCAGTCCAGCCCGAAGCCGTACTTGAGCACGATGGTCAGGCACAGGATCAGCAGCCCGACGCCGACCACGAACGCCGAGATGCGATAGCGCAACAGCGCGCCGGCGACCCTGGGGGTCAGCGTCTTGCGGGTGGTGGATCCGTTCGGGGTGAGCTTGGGCTCAGCGGGCACGTCGTCGATCCTGTTCTGCGAGTGCGGCCAGCGCCCTGTTGTACGCGGCCAATTCGGCGTCGTCGTCATCATCGCCGACGGTGGCCACCGCGATGACGCGGCTCTCGTTCGGCGGGTGGTGCCCACCGCGGCCGCGGCGTCCCCGGCCGCCCTGGCCCGGATCACCGTCCACGGCGGAGGGCGCGGCGTCGTTCTCGTCGGGCCCCTCGGCGGTGACGGACCCATCCGGCGCGCCGGCGCTCCGGACGGCTTGCGCCCCCGCAGGCCCGACCCCGCCCTCCGGCTCGCCGTCATCGCCTCCCCGCGCGGCGGTGTCCTCGGTGACCGCGTCACCGGCATTCCCGTCACCGGCATTCCCGTCACCGGTGCTCCCGTCAAAGGTGCTCCCGTCACCGCCGACTCCGGCACCCTGGGCCACCGAGGCGTCCTCGATCGCAGAGCCGCCCCCGCCCGAACCTCCGCCGGCCAGCGAGCCGGCCCCGTGGCCGTCCTGGGCGCCACCCGCGTCGGCCTCCCTGGCCGACTCCAGGTACAGGAATCGCAGCCACATGTAGACGAACGCCCCGGCGAACACCGGCCACAGCAGCGCGTACCCCAGGTTCTGCACGGTGCCGCGATTGGCGAACTCGAACACGTCCCACTGCCACCAGCCGAGCCGCAGGCAGATCAGCGCCGCCGCCAGCACGAGCACATGCCCGACCAGCACGCCCGGACGCAGGTATCGGCGCGACATACCTCGACCGTACCGCCTCATCCGGTGGCGGTATCGGTCGCGAGGTCACCGGCTTCCGCGCAGGTCAGCGGGCCGGTGACGTCGCGCAGGTCGTCCAGCACATCGACGTCCCGACGCAGCCCGGACTCGCCGGGCACGGCCAGCGGCACCGCACCGGCGGCCAGGTGCGCGGCGAACGATCCGGGGCCGTAGTGCGGGTCGAGCGATCCGGCGCTTGCGGCCGCCAGCAGCGTCGTGCCGGTGCCCTGCCGATCGGCGACCACCGCCAGCGGCAGCCCGTCGGCGGCGGCCAGTGCGCCGTCCAGTTCGTCCGGGCGCAGCGAGGGCAGGTCGGCCGGCAGCACCGCCACCGGCCCAGCGGACACCTCGGGCAACGCCAGCGCCTCCCGGATGGATTCGTTGAGCCCGGAAACGCCGCTGCGGTGCGCGGACACGGCGCCGATCGCCGCCAGCATCCGCCCGTCGGCATCGTCGTCGACGATGGCCAGCACCGCCCGCACCCGGGTGGCCTCCGCGACGGCCGTCACGGTGTCCCTGGCCATCGCCCTGGCCAGCCGTGCCCGCCGCTTCGGGTCCAGCCGGAGGCGGGACTTCCCCACCGCCGTCGACTTGACCGGCACCAGCACCAGCCACGGTCCGCTCGTCACCTGCACCCGGGCATTGTCCCCGCCGTGCCACGGCGGGCGGGCACCGGGCGAGGCCGCCGGCCCCGCGGGACCGGCCATCGCCCCGGGGCGCTACCGGGCCGGCCGCCGGATCAACTGGCCGCCAGCCGGCGCTTCTCGGCGGCGACGTCGAAGTCGGCCGGCGGGTACTGCGGGTCGATCCGCTCCAGCGCTTCGGCCAGCAGCGCGGCGACCGCCCAGTTGCGGTACCACTTGCGGTCCGAGGGGATCACGTACCAGGGCGCGGCGACCGTGTTGCAGCGGCGCAGCACGTCGGTGTAGGCGGCCTGGTAGTCCGGCCACAGCGCGCGCTCGTCGATGTCGCCGGGGCTGTACTTCCAGTGCTTGGTCGGGTCGTCCAACCGGGCCGCCAGCCGCTCGGCCTGCTCGGCCCGGGAGATGTGCAGCAAGCACTTGACGATCGTCACCCCCGATGCCGCCAGCCGGCGCTCGAAGGCGTTGATCGCCGCGTAACGCTTGCGCCACACCGATTCCGGCACCAGGTCGTGCACCCGGACCACCAGCACGTCCTCGTAATGCGACCGGTTGAACACCCCGATCATCCCGGCCTCCGGCAGCTGCTTCTCGATCCGCCAGAGGAAGTCGTGCGCCAATTCCTCGGGGGTGGGCTGCTTGAACGAGGCGAGGTGCACACCGCCCGGGTGCACCTGGTTGATCACGTGGTTGATCACGCCGTCCTTGCCCGCCGTGTCCATGCCCTGCAGCACAAGCAGGACGCGGCGACGGTCGCCTCCGGTGCCGGCCGCGTACAGCCGCTCCTGCAGCTCACCCAGCCGGTCCCCCAGCTCCGTCATGGCGGCCCTGGCCCGCTTCTTGGACGTCGGCCCGATCGGTGTCGCGCGGGTGGCCAGTTCCGACAGGTCCACCGGCCCGCGCGGCAGCGCCATGGCACCGCCGACCGGACCCAGGAGGTGATCGTGACGATGATCACGGTGCGAGGCCATGGCACACCCTGACACGCACCCGCGATCACCGCCACAGCGGCCGGCGTCGGGCCCGGCGATCGCAGCGGCGCAACGCCGAGAGCCGATCGCACCCCTCCCGGGCGGTGACGGGGATCCTTCGGCGGCCCGGTTCCGCGGCCCACGCCCAGCCCGGCCGCCTACCATCGGGCACCATGCACAGGTCACGGCGGCGGCCGCCGCGACGCGCCGCCGTGCTGCTGGCCATCCTGACGCTGTGCACGCTGCTGGTGACGGCCTGCACCGTCGGGCCGTCCCGCCGGGTGTCCCTGGCCACCGCCGG
Source organism: Nakamurella lactea (assembly GCA_044463405.1). Classification (GTDB taxonomy): domain Bacteria; phylum Actinomycetota; class Actinomycetes; order Mycobacteriales; family Nakamurellaceae; genus Nakamurella; species Nakamurella lactea_B. Next base: position 7,230 of record JBIQML010000073.1, read on the forward strand.
GGCGCTGACCCCCACCACCACGGGCACCACCAGCAGCAGCGCCATGCCGACCGGCCCCGGCGGTCCCGGACGGCGGGCGGATCCGCTCACCTGGACCGACTGCCCGCCGTCCGTCCCGGACACCGCCCGCGGCATCCGGTTCGACATCGCCTGCGGCGGCGTGCCGGTGCCGGTCTCCTACACCGACCAGGACCAGGGCACCTTCGCCATCCGGCTGGCCCGCGCACGAGCGGCCGGCGCCCCCGACGACGCGCCACCGCTGCTGGTGCTGCTGGGCGACCCGGGGCAGAACGGGCGCTCGGCGGTGGCGTCCGTCGCCGCCACCCTGCCCCAGCAGATCCGCCGCCACTACGCCGTGATCACCATGGACCTGCGCGGCACCGGCTACTCCAGCGGCATCGACTGCATCTCCGACTCCACCGAGCGGGCCATCGTCGGCATGTCGGCGGACCCGACCACGACCAAGGGCGCCGATCAGCTGACCTCCATCGCCCGGCAGCTGACCTTCGACTGCGGCGACCTGGTCGGGCCGTCGCTGACCCAGTTCAACTCGACCAACGCCGCCGACGACCTGGACACCGTGCGGGCGGCGCTCGGGGTGCGCACCATCGCGGTGCTGGGGCGCGGCTACGGCGCCACCATCGGCGCGGTGTACGCCCACCGCTACCCCGGGCGGGTGGCCGACATGGTGCTGGACTCCCCGACCGACACGCTGTCCACCCCCGCCGATCAGGCCGCCGCCTCCGCGAAGGCCGCCCAGCGCCTGCTGAAGGACTTCGCCGCGGCCTGCCCCGGATTCGACGGTGGCTGCCCGCTGGGGGACGACCCCGCGAAGACCGTCACCGCCCTGGTGCATCGGCTGGCCACCAGCGGTGACACCGCGGGCGACTGGGTCGTCACCGGCGGCAGCGTCCTGCTGGCGATGCTCGAACTGCTGCCCGACGAGTCATCCTGGCCCGATCTGGCAACCGCCATCGCGCAGCTGGACCAACACCAGCCGGGCCCGCTGGCCGACCTGCTGACCACCAGGCTGGGCGGCGAGCGGCTGCCGGAACGGCTGGCCGGCCGGCTGGTGTACCGCTGCAACGACACGACGCAGCGGCTGGCGGGCAAGCAACTGGCCGACGCGGTCGCCCAGGCCCGTGACGACGCCCCGCTGTTCGGGCCGTACACGGTGGCGATGGCGGCGCTGTGCGCCAAGTGGCCGGCACCCGACCAGGCGCTCGGCCGGGTCAGCGCCCAGGGCGCCCCGCCGATCCTGGTGATCGGATCGGTGAAGAACCCGCTGCACCCGTACGCCGGGGTGCAGTCGATGGCCACCCAGCTCGCGTCCGGCGTGCTGGTGAGCTGGCAGTCCGGGGCGGACGGCGCCTACCCGGCGAACGCCTGCGTCCGACGCACCGTGGACGCCTACCTGCTGAAGGGCACGGTCCCGTCCCTCGGCCTGCTCTGCCCGCCGTGAGTTCCGTGGCCGCTCGCGGCGCGCCGGGGAACGGAGCGCCGGGGAACGGAGGTAGTTCGCGGGTCCAAAGCCGGATTCTGGGCCCGGCGAAGGGCCGGAATCCGGCTTTGGACCCGCGAACCGCACCCCGAAGGGAGCGCCGATCGAACAATTCAACCCTGCGTACCATCGATGTCATGGCAGATGAGGTCACCTCGGACCGGGTGAAGGTCGTCAAGACGGACGAGCAGTGGCGGGCCGAGCTGGACCCGGCCGAGTACGCGGTGCTGCGCCAGGCCGCCACCGAACGGCCCTTCACCGGGGAGTACACCGACACCACCACCGAAGGCGTGTACACCTGCCGCGCGTGCGGGGCCGAGCTGTTCACCTCGAGCACCAAGTTCCACTCGCACTGCGGCTGGCCGAGCTTCTACGCCCCTTCCGAGGCGGACAACGTCACCCTGCACACCGACCGGTCGATGAGCATGGAGCGGGTCGAGGTCCGGTGCGGGACCTGCGACTCGCATCTGGGCCATGTGTTCACCGGGGAGGGCTACGACACCCCGACCGACCGACGCTACTGCATCAATTCGGTCGCGATGCGGCTTCGCCCCGTCGGGTAGTTCGCGCACTCTCCGGCGTGGTGACCGGACAGTGTCGGTCACGCCCCGTAAGGTGCGGGACATGGTCAATCCGGACACTGCGACGACCGCTGCGCAGGCTCCCGCGGACTTCCGCCGGGCCGTCGCGGGCCTGTCGGGGCGGGGGCTGCGTTCCGGTACCGAGCTGGCCGAACTCCCGGCACCCGCGCGGCTGGCGCCCTGGTCGCACGCCGTCGCCATCAGCGTCGCCGGCGAGGACGGTGACGAGGTTGCCTCCGGGCGCCTGGTCCTGCTGCACGACCCCGCCGGCGTCCCCGCCTGGGACGGCACGCTGCGCATCGTGGTGTTCGGGACCTGCGAGGTCGATGCCGATATGGCCAGCGATCCGCTGCTGGCCGACGTCGCATGGAGCTGGTTGACCGAGCGCCTGGCGGCGCACCAGGTGGGCTACACGGCGCTGGGCGGTACCGTCACCACCACCTCGTCCACCCGATTCGGTGACATCGCCGGCCCGGCACGGACCGAGGAACTGGAGCTGCGCGCCTCGTGGACGGCGGCAGACCCCGACACCGGCCCGCACCTGGTCGCGTTCGCCGATTTCCTCGCCACCGCCGCGGGTTTGCCGCCGGAGGGCGTGGCATCGCTCCGGGACCAGCGTCACCCGTTTGCGAACAAGATTTCGTGACGGACCGTGAGAAATCGTCATTCTCACACCTTGACTACCGCCAAGTCGGTGACGGACACTAGATGACCAACGGGGTGCATGCCCGCGGCAAACTCCGGTGCACAATGGTGAAAATCGATCCTGCCGCCGTGAAGGAGCCACAGTGACCGGTCCCGTGCTGGGTGCCGATATCGGCTCTTTCGACGCATCCGTCAGATCCGGGCGTACCTCCGACCCGCTGCCGGCGCAGCGCCACCCGCAGGGCGCCGCGCCGCGGAAGATCGACGCGCCACCACGCGTCGATGTGCTGCTGGTCGACCCCGACCAGGCCACCCGCGAGTCGTTGCGGCGGGTGCTGATCGGTGTGGGGCTCGCGCAGGTCACGGCGATCGGCACGACCGCGGAGGTCGCCGAGCAGCTGGAGCGCGGCCTGATCGGCGATCTGGCCCTGGTGAGCCTCACGCTCGGCCTGCAGGCGCCCGGTATTGTCGCATCGCTGCGCGCCGCCGGGTGGGAGCGGATCGTGGCGCTGTCCCCCACCGCGGACATCGGCCCAGTGATCGACGCCGTCGGCGCCGGCGTCAGCGGCGTCGTGATCGGCCGCCGCGCCAACCCGGCCGCCCGCAACATCCCCAGCTCCATCCACGACCTGTCCAGCCGAGAGATCGAGGTCATCCGGCTGGTGGCCGACGGCCGCTCCAACAAGTGGATCGGTGAGCAGCTCGCGCTGTCCGCGCTGACCGTGAAGAGCCACCTGGCCCGTATCGGCCGCAAGCTCGGTACCGGCGACCGCGCTCACATGGTGGCGCTGGCGATGCGGGCCGGTGTCATTGCCTGACGACGCCGTGGCCGAGGGGGTCGGCCCGGACGCGCCACCGGCGCCGGTACCGCTGCTCCACCCGCGCGACGGGACACCCGACCCGATCGTCACCCCGGACGGCCTGCACGCGCTGGCGGCCAGCCTGGCCACCGGCGACGCCCCGGTGGCACTGGACGCCGAACGAGCCTCCGGGTACCGGTACGGGGCCCGCGCCTTCCTCGTGCAGTTGCGCCAGGACGGTGTCGGCACCGCGCTGATCGATCCGGTACCGCTGTCGGACCTGGCCGAGCTGGATGCGCCGCTGTCCACCTCGGAGTGGGTCCTGCACGCGGCCAACCAGGATCTGGCGTGCCTGGCGGAGCTGGGCATCCGCCCCCGGGAGCTGTTCGACACCGAGCTGGCCGGCCGGCTGGCCGGGCTGCCGCGGGTGGGGCTGGGGCCGCTCGTCGAGCAGATCCTGGGCCTGCACCTGGCCAAGGGGCACGGCGCGGACGACTGGTCACGCCGGCCGCTGCCGGCGGAATGGCTCGACTACGCCGCCCTGGACGTCGAGGTGCTGGTCGAGCTGCGCGACGCGCTGGCCGAGCTGCTGCAACGGCAGGGCAAGCTGGAGTGGGCGCGGCAGGAGTTCGCCGCCATCGTCGCGGCCCCGCCGGCGGCGCCGCGGACCGATCCGTGGCGGCGCACCTCGGGCATCCACCGGATCTCCGACCGCCGGACGCTGGCCGCGGTGCGGGAGCTGTGGCAGGCGCGGGACACGCTGGCCCGCCGGCGGGATCTGGCGCCGCACCGGGTGCTGCCCGACTCCGCCATCGTCGCAGCCGCCACCGCGAGGCCCGCCACGGCGGCCGCACTCGCCGAGTTGCCGGTGTTCTCCGGAAGGGTGCAGCGCCGCCAGGCTTCGGTGTGGCTGGGGGCCATCGCTCGGGCGCAGGCGCTGCCGGCCGCACAGCTGCCACCCGCCAGACTGCCCTCGGACGGTCCGCCGCCACCGGGTCGGTGGGCCGCCAAGGACCCGGCCGCCGGGGCGCGGCTGGCCGCGGCCCGCTCCGCGTTGGCCGAGCTGTCCGAGAGGCTGTCGATCCCGGTGGAGAACCTGATGAGCCCGCACCTGGTGCGGGCACTGCTGTGGCGCCCGCCGGTGTCCGCCGATCTGCCCGCCGCGCTGACGGAGGGCGGCGCCCGCCCCTGGCAGGTCGAGGTCGTGGGGCCGCTGCTCGCCGACGCCCTGGACGCGGCAGCCTGAGATCCCGACGGTGCGGCTGCGTCACGGGTCGTTCTCGACGATGCCGACCCGCACGGATCAACGTCGTCCCCCGCATGGATCAACATCGTCCTCCGCACGGATCAACATCGTCCCCCGCATGGATCAACATCGTTCGCATGCATGAACGTGCCGGAAATGGTGACAGAGTGCCTGGTGGGGCCAACTTCGTGCATGCCGTGGAAGTTGATCCACGCGGGACAGAGTCGGTACCCGGGCGCGGCCAAGGGCGCCGATCCCTCGAAGTTACCGGTCAGTAGCTTTCCCGGTAGCATCGGGTCAGGCCCGAGCGATCGTCCGTCACCACAGCATCCAGGGAGAACCATGGGATCACCACGCACCCTGCACGACGTGGTCTTCGTCGAGGGCGTGCGCACGCCCTTCGGCAAGGCCGGCGAAAAGGGGCAGTACGCCGAGACCCGTGCCGACGACCTCGTGGTCAAGGTGATCCGCGAGCTGCTGCGCCG
>JBIQML010000074.1:0-12365 GCA_044463405.1 Nakamurella lactea
CGACGGGCACTCCCCCGGGCACGGCGCCCTGTGGCTGCCCGGCCCGAGGGTGCTGCTGGCCGGCGACATGCTCAGCGACGTCGAGCTACCGCTGCCGCAGGATCCGCCGGACGGCGCAGACCCGGCCACCGCGGATCCAGGCACCGCGGATCCGGGCGGTATCGATGCCCGGCTCGCCGCCTACTCGGAGGGCCTGGACCGGCTTGCGCCGTACGTGCATCGCGCGTCGATGCTGGTGCCGGGGCACGGGCACGTCACCGACCGGCCCACGGACCGGCTGGACGCGGACCGCCGCTACCTGGACGACCTGCTCTCCGGCCGACCGGTGGACGATCCGCGGCTGTCGTTGCCGGACATGCCGGAGGCGCACCGGCAGAACCTGTCGCTGGCGGGCCGCTGAACGCGGCACCGATCGGCACGGGCGCCGGGTGCGGAACTGCCGTTACCGGGATCATCCCAACAAGGCCGCGGATGCGGGCCCGAGCGGAGCGCCGCGGAGGCCGGCCCTAGCGGACCTCCAGCACCGCCTCCACCTCGACCGGGGAGCCCAGTGGCAACTCGGCCTGACCGATCGCGGAACGCGCGTGCTTCCCGGCGTCGCCGAAGACCTCGGCGAACAGCTCCGAGGCACCGTTGATCACCCCGGACTGGCCGGTGAAGCCGTCGGCGGAGGCGACGAAGCCCACCACCTTGACCACCCGAACCACGCTGTCCAGGTCCACGAGGTCCGCCACCGCGGCCAGCACGTTGATGGCGCACTGCCGGGCGTAGCCCTTGGCGTCCTCGGCGGACACCTCGGCGCCGACCTTGCCGGTGGCGGGCAGCTTGCCGTCCACGAACGGCACCTGCCCCGAGGTGAACACCAGGTTGCCGGTACGGACCGCGGGGACGTAGGCGCCTGCCGGAGCGGCCGCGGCCGGCAGCGTGATTCCGAGCTCGGCGAGCCGGCCGCTGATGGTCCCTGGATCAGTCACAGTCTCTCCCGTTTGAAGTAGGCGACGAGTTGTTCCGGCCCTGGGCCTGGCACCACCTGCACCAGTTCCCACCCGTCCTCGCCGAAGTTGTCCAGGATCGCCTTGGTGTTGTGGATCAGCAGCGGGGCGGTCAGATACTCGAACTGCCGGCGACCGGCCTGGGCGGTGTCGGACGTGGTGTCGGGCATGCCCACACTGTAGGTGGCAACGGCGGTGACGGGGCCACCGGGCCCGCGCCCGCAGGCCCACTGGGCTCGCACCGTCGGGGCCACCGGGCCCGCGCCGTCGGGGCCACCGGGCTCGCGCCGTCTGGGCCCGGTGCCGGCACGCGCCCGCCAGGTCCCGGCCCGGCACGCGGAACGGCCCCCGGCCCGGTTCACCGGTCGCCGGGAGGCCGGGCCCCGCGGAGCGCCTCACGGCCAGCCCTCGGTGCACAAATGTCCGCCAGCCGGATAAATCCGCACCAGATTCCGGAGCACCGGCAGCCGCGACGGAGCACCGGCACACATCGCGGAGGCTCCAGCGCCGGTCACCGGGAAGCCGGGCTGGAGGCGACCGGCGTGCGGAACGGCCCCCGGCCCGGTTCACTGGCCGCCGGGAGGCCGGGCCCCGCGGAGCGCCCCCGGCCCGGCCTCGGTGCACAAATGTCCGCCAGCCGGATAAATCCGCACCAGATTCCGGAGCACCGGCAGACGAGACCCGGGGCCAACGGCAGACGTGACCCGGGCGCCACCGGCAGACGTGACCCGGGGGCCGGCCGCCGGCCACCGGGAAGCCGGGCGGCGACAAGCGCACCGGACGGACCGCGTCCCGCCCGGGCTGCGTCCCCTACCCTTTGGGACCATGACGTGGTGGCACTGGGTGGCCGCGGCCGTAGAGGCCGTGCTGCTGCTGGTGCTGGTGCTGCTGTGGTACGACAACCTGCGCGAACGCCCGGGCTGGAGCATGCGCCGGGCCACCCGGGTGGCCGCGATCAGTGCCATCGGCGTGCCGATCGGTTTCGTCGTGGTGCTGCTGGTTCCGCTGTGGGTGGGGCTCATCCTGGTGGCCATCCCGGCGCTGGCGGTGGCGGCCATGGCGTTGGCAAGCTGATCGGCATGGCTCGCACACCGCACCCTTCCGCCCCCGAGGACGACGGCGGCTGGCCCAAGGCAGCCCGCGCCGCCCGGTTGCATGTGGTGACGGGCAAGGGCGGCACCGGCAAGACCACCGTGGCGGCCGCACTGGCCCTCGCCCTGGCCACCGGCGGGCGTCGGGTGCTGCTGGTCGAGGTGGAGGAGCGACAGGGCATCGCCCAGCTGTTCGACCTGCCGCCGCTGCCCTACGCGGAGCGGCGCATCGCGCTGGCACCCGGCGGCGGGGAGGTGCGCGCGCTGGCCGTCGACGTCGAGGCGGCGCTGCTGGAGTACTTCGCCATGTTCTACAACCTGGGCTTCGCCGGGCGCACGCTCAAGAAGATGGGTGCGGTGGAGTTCGCCACCACGCTGGCGCCCGGCCTGCGGGACGTGCTGCTCACCGGCAAGATCAAGGAGACCGTCACCCGCACCGGTCCGGACGGCCGCCGGGTGTACGACGCGGTGGTGGTGGACGCCCCGCCGACCGGGCGGGTGGTGACGTTCCTGAACGTCACCGTGGCGATGTCCGACCTGGCGCGCCGCGGACCGATCCGCAACCAGGCCGACGGGGTGGTGGCGCTGCTGCACTCCCCCGACACCTGCGTGCACCTGGTGACGCTGCTCGAGGAGATGCCCGTCACCGAGACCGTGGAGGCCGCCGCCGAACTGCGCGCCGCCGACCTCCCGGTGGGGGCGATCGTGGTGAACCGCGTCACCCCCGACCACCTGCCGGATCGGCTGCTGACCAAGGCGGCCGGCGGCACCGTGGACCGCGCCGCGCTCAAGCGGGGCCTGATCGCCGCCGGGATCACGCCGGACAAGGCGATGGTGACGGGGTTCGTGCAGGAGATCGGTGGGCACGCGTTGCGGGTGCGCTCCGAGCGGCAAAGCCGTTCCGACCTGGCGGACACCGGGCTGCCGATGCTGGACCTGCCGGACATGGCCGACGGGGTGCAGCTCGGCGAGGTGTACGAGCTGGCCGACGCGCTGGTCGAGCAGGGGGTGGGCTGACGTGGCAGCACCCGTGCTGGACGTGGGCGCCCTGGTGACCGATCCGCAGGTCCGGATCGTGGTGACCTGCGGGTCCGGAGGCGTCGGCAAGACCACCACCGCCGCGGCGATGGCGGTGCACGCCGCGGACGCCGGCCGCCGGGTGGCGGTGCTGACCATCGACCCGGCGCGCCGGCTGGCGCAGTCCCTGGGGCTGACCCGGCTCGACAACACGCCCCGGCTGGTGGAGTCGGGCAGCACCGGCGAGCTGTGGGCGATGATGCTGGACACCCGCCGCACCTTCGACGAGATGGTGGCCGCGCACTCCACGCCGGAGCGGGCCGAGCAGATCCTGGCCAACCCGTTCTACCGGACCATCTCCTCCTCGTTCTCCGGGACGCAGGAGTACATGGCCATGGAGAAGCTCGGCCAGTTGGCGGCCACCGGCGAGTACGACCTGATCGTGGTGGATACGCCGCCGAGCCGGTCCGCGCTGGACTTCCTGGACGCCCCGCAACGGCTCTCGTCGTTCCTGGAGGGCCGGATGATCCGGCTGCTGGCGACGCCGAGCCGTGGCGTGATGAAGCTGGTCGGGGCGGGGTTCACGCTGTTCACCAAGGCGGTGACGGCCGTGATCGGCGGCCAGATGCTGGCGGACGCCGCCCGCTTCGTGCAGCTGTTCGAGGACATGTTCGGCGGCTTCCGGGAGCGGGCGGAGGCGACCTACCGGCTGTTGCGGGACCCGGGCTCGTCGTTCGTGGTGGTGGCCACCTGCGAGGCGGATGCGCTGCGGGAGGCGTCCTTCTTCACCGACCGGCTGATGTCCGAGTCGATGCCGCTGGCCGGGTTGGTGCTCAACCGGACGCACCCGCCGATCGCGGACCTGCCGCTGGCCACCGCCGAGGCGGCGCTAAAGGCACTGACCACACTGACGGGCGAAGCCCCGGATGCCTCGTCACCGCCGTCGGCTGCCGAAGTCAAGGCGTCCGCGCTGGCCACCGCCGCGCTGAGGATCCACACCGACCGGCTGGCGATCCGCGCGCAGGAGCTTCGGATGCGGGCCCGGTTCGACCGGGCGCACCCGGACATCGGGGTGATCGAAGTGCCGGCGCTGCCGACCGACGTGCACGACATCGACGGTCTGCGGACGGTGGGCGCGAGGCTGGCCGGGACCTCGGCGCAGGAGACGGCCGGATCGGGCCGGTGACGGGGCGGCCGGTGACGGGGCGGCCGGGCCGGTCGGTGACGGGGCGGCCGGGCGAGCGCTGATGAGTTCCCACGACGCGCCCCCGGCGCCCTCCGGTCAGCTGGCGACGCCGCGGCGGCCGTCCTCCCGGGCGCTTTCCAGGAGGTCCCGCCAGCTGGTCACGTCCGGCCGGCGCTTGAGCAGGGCGCGGCGCTGCCGTTCAGTCAGCCCGCCCCACACCCCGAACTCGATGCGGTTGTCCAGGGCGTCCGCCAGGCACTCCATCAGGACCGGGCAGTCGCGGCACAGCTTGGCAGCCTCCCGCTGGGCGGCGCCGGTGACGAACAGCCGGTCCGGATCGCCGTCCGCGCAGAGCGCCTCGGTGGTCCAGCGGCGCTCCTCGGCCGTGGGGGCGAGCCGCAGCAGGGCGGCCGGCACCGCGAGGCCGTCCTCCGAACGTTCGTCGTCGACGTCGACCGGCAGCGCCGTGTCCGGTTCGGCGATCGTGGTCGCCGTACGGCGCCACTGCGCGTCCTGGATGTCCGGCTCGTCCGGCACGATCCGCAGGCCTCGTGCGGTCATCGTGGTCACTCCCCTTCGGCGTCGACCGGGGCAACACCCCGTGTCCATTCGGCTGGAGGACGGGCCCCCTGATGACCCATCCGGCCCATAGGACGGCCGGTCCGTCCTTCACGTTCCATGAATGTCGGTAAAACTGCGATGGGGATCTGTCCCCACCCGTGGGCAAGGAGCACCCGACCGCGGGCGTGATACATGCCGACCGACCGCACAGCCGCGCTCCGGACCGCGACGCAGAGTGACAGAGGCACAGAGGCACAGGACCGCCCAGCGCGACGTGACCGGGACCTGACCGTCACCCCGGTACCCTCGTCGTCGTGCGCATCATCAGCGGCCTGACGAAGCTGCTCGTCGCGACGGTGATGGCGGGCATCCTGGTGGCGGGGCTGCTACTGCCCTATACGGTGGGTCTGGGGCTGACGGCCAACAAGGTCACCGACGCCATCCAGACGGCCAATACCTCGTCGATGGACATGTCCAAGGTGCCGCTGCGCAGCACCATCACCGACGCCAACGGCAATCCGATCGCCTACCTGTACGACCAGAACAGGACCGAGGTCCCGCTGTCGGAGATCTCCCTGTCGCTGCAGCAGGCGGTGATCGCCATCGAGGACCGCCGGTTCAAGGTGCATCACGGGGTGGACTGGCAGGGCACCGTGCGGGCGCTGCTGCAGAACGTGGCCGGCGATCCGATCCAGGGCGGATCGACCATCACCCAGCAGTTGGTGAAGAACTACCAATACCTGGTGGCCGCCAAGACACCGGCGGAGAAGGCCGACGCGATCGCCACCACGCCGATCCGCAAGCTGCGCGAGGCCAAGATGGCCCTGATGTACGAGAAGTCGCACAGCAAGAACCAGATCCTCGAGCAGTACCTGAACCTGGTGGCCTTCGGCCCCAACACCTACGGCGCGGAGGCCGCCGCGGAGCACTTCTTCGGCGTGCATGCCGACCGGCTGTCACTGTCCCAGTCGGCGCTGCTGGCCGCCATGATCAACAACCCGAACAAGTTCAACCCGCTGGTCGGAAGCCAGGCCGACGTCACCCTGCAGCGGCGCAACCAGGTGCTGCAGGACATGGTGCCGAAGTACATCTCGCAGAAGGCCGCCGACGACGCCGAGAAGATCAGCATCGCCCAGGACCTGAACGCCTCCTACACGTCCAACGGCTGCATCGAGGCCGACAACCACGCGACCAACGGCTACTTCTGCCGCTACGTGCTGGACTACCTGACCAACGCCGGGATGTCCTACGACGACATCGCCCGCGGCGGCTACACCATCACCTCCACGATGGATCCGACCGTGATGAAGGACTCGGTCGCGGCGGTGCGCAAGCTCGCCAACCCGGACGACAAGCAGGCGTCCCGGATCGCGAACGTCATCGCCGTCGTCGAGCCGGGCGCCGGCACCCGGAAGGTCCTGGCGTTGGCGGCCAACCGCCCCTACGGCCTGGACCAGGACAAGGGCGAGACGGTGCAGCGGTTGACCACCACGTTCGCGCCGCTCGGAGCCGGCAGCATCTTCAAGATCTTCACGGTGGCTGCCGCGATGAAGAAGGGACTGGGCGTCAACGCCGTCGTCGACGTGCCGAAGACGTACACCAGCCCGCTGGTGCCCTCGCACCCGTTCCGCAACGCCGGGTCTTTCGCCACGTCGATGCCGATCAGCCAGGCGCTGGCGGAGTCACCGAACACCGCCTTCGTCGCGCTGGAGGACCAGGTCGGGCTGGGCAAGGTGGCCGACATGGCGGTGGCGCTCGGCCTGCGTGGATACACGCTGGACGCCGGGGAGGTCGACCGTGCGTTCGCCGGCACCGGCAACACCTACCAGCAGGAGATCACCGCGCAGAAGATCGCCTCGTTCACGCTTGGGGTCTCGCCGGTCAGCCCGCTGGAGCTGTCGAACGTGGGGGCCACGCTGGACTCGGACGGCACCTGGTGCCCGCCGACGCCGGTGTCGGCCATCACCGACCGGAACGGCGCCCAGGTCACCTGGAAGCAGCAGCCCTGCGAGCAGGCGGTGGTGCCGGAGCTTGCGCACACCCTGACCAACGCCCTGTACGGGGACATGCACGACAAGGACGGCACCGCCTACCAGGCCGCGAAGAAGGCGGGCTGGACCAGGGAATCGGCCAGCAAGACCGGCACCACCCAGGAGTACAAGTCCTCGGCGTTCCTGGGTTACACGCCCTATTACAGCGCAGCGGTGATGACCTGGGATTACCTGGACCATCCCACCTCGATCTGCGTCGATCCGCTGCGCTCCTGCAGCAAGTCCGAGGCGGAGTCAGGCAAGGGCATGGCCGGTGGGACGGTCCCGGCCGAGACCTGGCTGGCCGCCATGACGCCGCTGCACCAGGGCGAGCCGGACACCCCGTTCCCGGTGTCCGATCCGAAGTACCTGGCGGGCGATCCGACCTCCCAGGTGCCCGACGTGGTGGGCCTGACGCTGTCGGATGCCAAGGCGAAGCTCACGGCGCTCGGCTTCTCGGTTCCGGACAGCAACATCACCTACTCGGACAAGACGGCGGCCGCCGCGAACATCGTGGTGGAGCAGAACCCGAAGTCGGCGGCCTTGCCCGGCACGGCGATCAGCCTGGTGGTGTCCGCCGGGCCGAGCACGTCCGGTGGGTAGCGACGAACCGGGTCACCGGGTGGCTGCCCGACCGTGGCTGCGGGTCGCGGTGGGTGTGTCCGCCGCCGGTCTGGTCGCCGGGGTGTGGGCGACCTGCGTGGAGCGGCAGTGGTTCGCGTTGCGCCGGGTGCAGGTTCCGGTATTGCGCCCGGGAGCCTGGCCGGTGCGGGTGCTGCATATCTCCGACGTGCACGCGATGGCCAGGCAGCGCCGCAAGGCCCGCTGGATCGCGGCGCTGGCGGACCTGCGACCGGACCTGGTGATCAACACCGGCGACACGCTCTCCGACGAGGCGTCGGTTCCGGTGGCGGTGGCGGCACTCGGCGAGCTGCTGGACATCCCAGGCGGTTTCGTGTTCGGCAACAACGACTTCTACCGCCCCACGCCGAAGTCGCCGCACCGGTACTTCACCCGTCGCCAGCACGTGCCGCGCAGGCCGGACCTGCCGTGGGAGGACTGGCGCGCGGCGCAGCTGGAGCGCGGCTGGGTGGACCTGGACAACCAGCGGGCAACGGTGACGGTCCGGGGGCAGCGGATCGCGCTGGCCGGCGTCAACGACCCGCATACCGGGCGGGACCACTACGAGAGGATCGCCGGTCCGGCGGACGCCGACGCCGTGGTGCGGATCGGGGTCACGCACTCCCCGGAGCCCAGGGTGCTGGACGGCTTCGCCGACGACGGCTACGACCTGGTGCTGGCCGGGCACACGCACGGCGGGCAGGTGCGGATCCCCGGCATCGGCGCGCTGGTGACCAACTCGGGGCTGGACCGGTCCCGGGCCCGCGGGCTGTCCCGGTGGGGCTCGCGGATGTGGCTGAACGTGTCGGCGGGGCTGGGGAACTCGCCGTACATGCCGATCCGGCTGTTCTGCCGGCCGGAGGCGACGCTGCTGACCCTGGTGCCGCGCGGCTGAGCGACGGGACCGGCTGCCGGGCGCGCCGAGCCCTACGCTGTTTTGCGATCGAGCACCAGCATTGTGAAGCGAGCACCCGAAATCCCGGATGCTCGCTTCACAATCCAGGTGCTCGATCAGCGTGCACTGCGCGAGTGCGCGCCGGTCCGCGCGTGCACTGCGCCGGACGCCGGACGGCGCCCATCTCCACCGAGCGATTCGGCGGGATCCGGTCTATAACGGACGGCATGACCAACGATCTGGTCGGGGCACGCAGGCGGGCCATCGAGCAGCGCTGGGGTCGATGGCGGCCGCGCAGCCTGGCCGGGATGTTCGACGACGTCGTCCGGGCGGATCCGGCGCGGCCGTACGTGATCACCGACGGCGGCACCTACAGCTACGGCGACGTCCGGGACTGGTCGATGTCGCTGGCGCGCGGGCTGATCGACCTGGGCGTGGCGCCGGGCGAGGCGGTCGCGCTGCTGATCGACAACCGGGCCGAGATGGTCGCCGCCAAGCTGGCGGTCGCCCGGATCGGGGCCGTCGCGGTGCCGCTGAACTTCTCCTACCGCGGCGACGAGCTGGCGGTCGCACTGGCGCATTCCGGCGCGGTGGTGCTGGTGACGATCTCACAGTCCATGGCCACGGACTTCCTGGCCGCACTGGACCGGATCGCGCCCGGCTGGGAACGTGGCGTGCACGCGGACCGGGTGCCGGCGCTGCGCCACGTGGTGCTGGTCGACGGCGACCGGCCGGACGCGCTGAGCCTGTCCGGGCTGGCCGAGCGCGGAGGTTCCGTCACCGCCGATGAGGTCGCCGCCCGGACCGCGGCCGTCGATCCGGACTCGGTGTGCGACATCGTGTTCACCTCCGGCACCAGCGGGCATCCACTTGCCGCGGAGCTGACGCACGACATGGTGCTGCGCAGCGCCTATGGTTCGGCGTACCACCGGGCGTTCGACGACGGCTGGCGGGTGTGCTTCTCGCTGCCGATGTACCACGTGTTCGGCTACATCGAGGGCCTGCTGGCGTCGATGATCGTGGGCGGCGCGGTGATCCCCCGGCAGGTGTTCAACCCGGCGACGCTGCTGGCGGCGGTGGCCGAGCACCGGGCGTCCGAGGTGCTGTTCGTGCCGACCATGAGCGTCGCAGCGGTGGAGCAGGCGGCGAAGGTGCACTACGACCTGAGCTCGCTGGAGTCGGTGTTCTCCGCGGCGGCCCCGGCGCCCGTGTGGCTGTGGCAGCGGGTGCAGGAGCGGCTGGCGCCGCGGATCGTGTTCACCGGGTACGGGCAGACCGAGGTGTCGGCGGCGACCACGCTCACCCTGCCCGGCGATCCCCTGGAGGTGGTGTCCGAGACGGTGGGCACGGCCAAGCTCGGCGGCGTCGCGGCGACCGAGGGCATGGACGGGTTGCTGGCGCGGTACCGGGCGGTGGACCCGTTCACCGAGGAGGCGCTGCCGGACGGGTCGGAGGGCGAGTTGACGGTGACGGGGCCCATCGTCACCCGCGCCTATCACGCGGATGCGGAGCAGACTGCTCGCAGCATCGCGGACGGCTGGCTGCGCACCGGAGACCTCGGCGTGGTCGGCACCGACGGCTACCTGCGGCTGACCGGGCGAGCCAAGGAACTGTTCAAGGTCGGCGGTGAGTTGGTGGCGCCCAAGGAGGTGGAGGACCTGCTCACCGGAGTTTCGGGGGTGGCGCAGGCCTTCGTCGCCGGGGTCCCGGACGACCGGTACGGCGAGGTCGGCTGGGCCTGGGTGGTCCCGGACGGGTCGGTGGACCTGGATGTGACGGCGCTGGCGCGGCACTGCCGGGAGCACCTGGCGCCCTTCAAGGTGCCTCGCGCCTTCCGACTGATCGAGGCCGACGACCTGCCCAAGACGACGACCGGCAAGGTGCAGAAGTACCGGCTGGTGGAGTCGGCCGGCTGAGGTCCGGTCGGTTCGCCGCCCACGCCGGCTGCTCGAGTCGGCACGGCCGTCTCGCTGACGGCCCGGTGTCCCACCGAATCCGCTGTTGCGCAACCTCTGTCGCGCGCAGAGCATCCCGTGCACCCTGCGCGAGCCGGGGGGGTCGGGGCCGACGTACGGTGGCGACCGCCGTGGCAGTAGCAGACCACCTATCGCGATTCGTAATGACAATGATTCGACTGATCCAGCCCCGAAATGACTCTCCGTAGCGCACGATGGTGGTGAGCATTCTTTCTGATCACAGTTCCTGGGATATTTCGTGACGACCGCGCTCGAGGTGACCGACCCGGCCTCGACGCACCCCCACGACGGAACCTTCGCTTCGTTGCACGTGCGGAGCTTCCGCCTGTACTTCACCGGGCAGGTCGTGTCGAACATCGGCACCTGGGCGCAACGGGTGGCGCAGGACTGGCTGGTCCTGACGCTGACCGGAAGCCCCACTGCGGTCGGGGTCACCACCGCGCTGCAGTTCCTGCCCACGGTGCTGCTGGGCATGCAGGGCGGCCTGATCGCCGACCGGTTCGCCAAGCGTCGTGTGGTGCTGACCACCCAGTCGTGGATGGGCCTGTGCGCCGCCGTCCTGGCGGCCGACTGCCTGACCGGCTTCGTGCAGGTCTGGCACATCATGCTGATCGCCGCCCTGTTGGGCGTGCTGACCGCCGTCGACAACCCTGCCCGGCAGTCGTTCCTGCACGACATGGTCGGTCCGGACCAGCTGCGCAATGCCGTGAGCCTGAACGCGGCCGTCTACCAGATCGGCGGGCTCGCCGGACCCGCGGTCAGCGCGCTGCTGATCAGCGTCGTCGGCCCGGGGTTCGCCTTCGCCGTGAACGCGGTGTCCTACGTCGCGGTGATCAGTGCGCTGGCCGCCATCAGGCCCGCATCGCTGCACGCCAGCGCTCCCGCCCGGCGGGCTGCCGGGCAACTGCGGTCGGCGCTCTCGGAGATCCGGCGCCGGCCGGAGCTGCTGTGGCCGCTGACCCTCATCGGAGTGGTGTGCTTCTTCTCCTCGAACCTGACGGTGACGCTGTCGGCGTATGCGGACTTCGTGTTCCGGCACGGCGCCGCCGGGTACGGATTCCTCACCTGCATGCTCGCGGTCGGCTCGCTGCTGGGCAGCCTGATCTCGGCACGCCGGACCCACGGCCGCCTGCGGAACATCGTCGAGCTCGCGATGGCAATGGCCATGGCACAACTGCTGGCGTCCACCATGCCGTCCCTGTGGACCCTCGGGATGGCACTGGTGCTGCTGGGTGCGGTGTGCGTTCCAGTCGGAATCGCAGTGAACGCGACCGTTCAGCTCGCCGCGACCGAGCATATGCGGGGCCGCATCATGGGCATGTATACGGCGATCACCTGCGGGTCGGCGGCGCTCGGCGGGCCGGTGTTGGGCGCCGTCGAGGGATGGCTCGGCCCGGCTTCGGGGCTGGTCCTCGGTGGGGTGGTGGTGGCAGTCGCAGCGTGCGCGGTCGGATGGCGCCTGGCGCAGACCACTCACGCCACACTCCCGCCCATCGTGCGAACGGAGCTGACCCGGATCCGGACCCTGGTGGCGGCCCGGGCCCGGTGACCGGCGGCTCCCGCTGCCGCGGTAGGGGGTCGGGTCCGGCGGTTTCGGCGCTGGCCGGTTCGGGCGGCGCCCGGTCCAACCCGGTCGCCGGATCCGCTAGACTCATGGGCGGTCAGCGGGGTGTGGCGCAGCTTGGTAGCGCGCTTCGTTCGGGACGAAGAGGTCGTGGGTTCGAATCCCGCCACCCCGACCACGTTTCCTCAGGTCACAGGGTTGGCCACCTGATCGTTGTTGATCTTGAACGGCCCCGTGCCCACATTTTGCCCACTGTGAGTCTGGTGGTGGCTGGTCTGGGACTGGCTGGCAGGGTCGGCGTTGGCCGTTCCGCCGCGTGGTTGTGGCCCTTTTGCCCACTGGCCCCGTCAGGGTGCCTTGAAAATGATCTGCCCAGCCACGGGGCGAGCGGCCGGCGCCTGCCCGGCCCACTTTCGGTGACCTGATCAGAAG
>JBIQML010000075.1:0-12326 GCA_044463405.1 Nakamurella lactea
GCGCCGTCATCTCCTGCACGTTGAGCACGCTGCGGATCTGCCCGGGGATCTTGTCCTCGATGTTGTGGCACTGGTCGAGCATGAACGTCGTGTGACTTGCGTCCCCGTAGCCGCCGCCGCGCATCACCTCGACCAGGATGCGGAACAGCTGGAACGGGTCCGCGGCGCCGACGATCAGATCGTCGTCGGCGTAGAAGCGGGAGTTGAAGTCGAAGGCGCCGAGCCGGCCCAACCGCAGCAGTTGCATCACGATGAATTCGATGTTGGTCCCGGGGGCGTGATGCCCGGTGTCCAGGCACACCATCGCCTTCGGCCCCAGCGCGCAGACCTGGGCGTAGGCGGTGCCCCAATCGGGCACGTCCGTGTGGTAGAACGCCGGCTCGAAGAACTTGTACTCCAGAACCAGCCGCTGGTCCGGCCCGAGCCGGCCGTAGATCGACGCCAGCGAGTCGGCCAGCCGGTCCTGGCGTCCCCGCATGTCGTCCTGACCGGGGTAGTTGGTCCCGTCCGCGAGCCAGATCTTCAGATCGCGGGACCCGACCGCATTCATGATGTCGATGCACCGGTAGTGGTGGTCGATCGCCTGCTGACGGATGCGCGGGTCGGAGTGCGTCAGCGATCCGAGCTTGTAGTCATCGTCCTGGAACGTGTTGGAGTTGATGGTGCCGCAGGCGACGCCGTGGTCGGAGGCGAACCGCGCCAACTCCTCGTACGAGTCGACGGTGTCCCACGGGATGTGCAGCGCGACGGTCGGCGCCAGGCCGGTGTAGCGGTGCACCTGGGCCGCGTCGGCGATCTTCTCCTGCGGTGTGCGCGGCACACCCGGCTGGGAGAAGACCTTGAATCGGGTCCCCGAATTGCCGAACGCCCAACTGGGCAGCTCGATGCGCTGCTCGTCGAGGTGCGGAGCGATGTCCTGGAACGACAAGGCAGACCTCCGGTCCGCGACACATCGATGGGTGTCGCAACATGTGAAAACTAACAACTCAGCACATGCAGTTCAAGTGCCTGTCCCGGCCGGTGCGCCTCGCGCCCCACGCCGGGCAGGTTCTCGGCCATGCCTCGGGCCCGCTCACCGCAGGTCGACCAGGTCCCGGAACGGGTCCAGCCGGCGGTCGCCGGGCTCCAGCTCGGTGATCATCACCGACGCGGCGGACAGGGCCACGCAGGTGGCGGTCGACTGCTGGAACAGCTTGGACGAGTCGATGCACAGCACCACTTCGGCCGCCATCCGGCCGAAGGTGCGCTTGATGGTGGCCTCCTGCAGCGAGACCTCCGACGTGCCGAACTCCGGATCGACGGCGCTGGCGGAGGCGAAGAACCGCCGGTAGCGCACGGACTCGGCGGCGGCGACCGCGATCGGGCCGACGAGGCTGTCCGTCGTCCGTTCCGGCTCACCCCCGGTGAGGACCGGGGTGACACCGGGCAGCGCCTTCATCGCGGCGAAGGCCTGATAGGAGTTCGTCATCACCGAAAGCGCCGATCTGGGACCGATTCTGGACGCCAGCGTGGCGACCGTCGACGAGGCATCGAAGGCCACCCATCCGGATCGGGGAACCAGCGGCAGCGCCTTGGCCGCGATGGTCGCCTTGGCCCGCTGCCGGATCGCGGTTCGCTCGGCGAACGGTCGGGGGCCGACCACCGGCACCGCCCCACCGCGTACCCTGCGGACCAGACCCTCCTCGGCGAGCCGATCCAGGTCGCGGCGGATCGTCATGTTCGACACGCCGAGTTCGGCCGCGGCAGCCGACAGCCGGATGACGCTGTCCTTCTCGAGCGCGGACAGCAGGTGCTCGCGGCGCCGCTCCGATCCGGTCGACCCGGTGGTCGCCATGCTCACCTCCGACGTGTCCGACCCTGCGTTGCCGCGGCGCCGGGTGCGGCGGCAAGGTAGCACAGCCGGTGGCCGCCGGTCCGTGTCGCGGCACGACGGTGGCGATGTGAGAGGACCCTTGACCGCGCCGTCGGACCGATGTAACTTCCTGTGCTATTGGTTCATTGAACCTGTGGAACCAACGGGCGACGCATGGTGGTCGCCACGACGAAGGGCGCTCGATGAGCTCGGAACCCTATGCCAACGTCCAGTCCTCCGCCGCCGCGATGGACCGAGCCCTCGATGCCGGTGACGGGATCGTCCGGCTCGCCCCGGCCTGGGTGCCGCGGGCGTTCTGCACGCCGGGACGCCGCATCAGGCTGCATCCGGACGACTACTTCCCCTTCCAGCAGACCCGCGGCGGCATCGACGAGCGGTGGCTCGCCTCGGCGGTGCGCGCCGACAACGGACCGCTCACCGGGCCGCACGAGGGCCTGAGCCTGGTGGTGGATCCGGACGGTGCGCTGCTGCCGCTGGACGAGTTCGTCGCCCACCACCGGGACCAGTTGATCGGCGAGCGGCTGTGGAGCGAGCACCAGAGCTGGCCCATGTACTCGAAGTTCTTCGACAACCAGGCCGCGCTGCCGTTGCACGTGCACCACACGGACGAGAAGGCCGCCCTGGTGGACAAGCCGGGCAAGCCGGAGTC
Source organism: Nakamurella lactea (assembly GCA_044463405.1). GTDB lineage: Bacteria > Actinomycetota > Actinomycetes > Mycobacteriales > Nakamurellaceae > Nakamurella > Nakamurella lactea_B. The sequence continues at coordinate 2,523 of JBIQML010000075.1, forward strand.
CTACTACTACTCGCCGCACATGAACAACCACCTGGGCACGCAACCGATCTCGTTCCTCGGATTGCAGCCCGGAGTGACCCGTGACCAGGTCAAGGAACGCCTGGCGCGGTTCGCCGACGGCGGCGACAACCGCATCACCGACCTGTCGCTGGGATACCGCACCCAGCTCGGCACCGGGTGGGACGTGCCCGCCGGCGTGCTGCACGCCCCGGCGAGCGTGTGCACCTACGAGCCGCAGGCCGCGTGCGACGTGTTCTGCATGTGCGAGTCCTGGAGCAACAACCGGGAGGTGCCCGAGGAACTGCTCTGGAAGGACGTGCCCGCCGAGCACCATGGGGACTACGAGTTCATCCTGGACCTGCTCGACTGGCAGAAGAACACCGCAACGGACTTCGTGGCGCAGCGCTTCATGCGGCCCTGGGAGACGCAGGCGTCGGCCGCCGACGGGGACGACGGCTACACCGAACGGTGGATCGTCTACCGCTCCCCGGCGTTCAGCGCCAAAGAACTCACCGTCCAGCCCGGCCGCACCGTCACCGTCACCGACACCGACGCCTACGGGGCGATCGTGGTGCAGGGCGGCGGCACGATCGGCCGCCACGACACCGCGGCGGCGACCCTGCTGCGATACGGCCAGCTCAGCCAGGACGAGTTCTTCGTCTCGCATCGCGCGGCCACCGCCGGTGTTGTGATCACCAACCGCAGCGCCACCGACGATCTGGTGATGCTCAAGCACTTCGGCCCGGGCAATCGGGAGCTGGGTCCCGTTGGCTAGCGTCTTCGGACTGGGCGTCTCCGATGCGCTGAGCCGTGTCGGCTCGCTCGATCAGGTCGCCCGGGTGGATCGATTCGTGGTGGACGACGGCCCGGCCCGCGGCACCCGCACCATGCGAGTCGTCACCGGCGGCGGCCTGGAGTTCGACGTGCATCCCGACCGGGCGCTGGACATCGGCCACGCCAGTTGGCATGGGATGCCGCTGGCCTGGATCTCGCCGGTGGCAGCGGCCTCTCCGTGGGCCTACGAGCCTGCAGGCCGGGGCTGGTTGCGCACCTTCTCCGGGGGGCTGCTGGCCACCTGCGGGCTGGACAGCTTCGGCCCTCCCGCCGACGACCAGGACGGGGTCGCCGGCATGCACGGCCGTATCGGGACGACCCCCGCCAGCGTCACCGGCGTGCAGGCCACCACCGACCTCATCACCATCACCGGCACCGTGCGGCAGGCATCGGTGTTCGGCGAGAACCTCGTGCTGCGCCGCCGTATCGAGACCGAGGTCGGGTCGACCTCGCTGAGCGTGTCCGACTCCGTCACCAACGAGGGGTCCTCGCCGAGCCCGCACATGGTGCTGTACCACGTCAACCTCGGGTGGCCGCTGATCGACGACGGTGCAACCCTGTCGGTGCCGGCCCGGTCGGTCAGCCCGCGCGACGAGGACGCCGCCGCGGGCTTCGACGAGCGCGGTGTCATCGGGCCACCGACACCCGGCTTCCGGGAGCAGGTGTTCGTGCACATCGCCGGCGAGCAGCGGGAGGCGACGGTGACGAATGCCGCCCGCGGGGTCCGCTTCTCGCTGCGACACTCCGAGACGCTGCCGGCCCTGTTCCAGTGGAAGATGACCGACCGCCAGCACTACGTGCTCGGCCTGGAACCGGCCAACACCGCCGAGATCATGGGTCGCGGGGCGGCCAGGGCGGCGGGTCGGCTGCCGCGACTGCAACCGGGCCAGAGCGTGGACTACCGCGTCGAGATCGAGGTGGCGCCGGCGTGAGATTCCCTAGGTCAACCCTATGCGGCGGCGAGTCGTATGGCGCCTCCGTGGAGTTGGGGGTTGTAGGCGACGCGGTCGTGCCAGCAGCGCCAGATGACGCGGATCCAGGCGCGGGCGAGGATGCGCACTGCGTGGGGGTGTCGTTTGCCGCGGTTGATGGCGTCGTTGTAGATCTTGGCGGCCCAGGGGCTGGCGTGTCGGGAGTCGTCGGCGAAGTCGATGATCGCGTTGCGGAGTTTCTTGTCCGCGGCCCAGCGGAACCCAACGCTGTGGATCTTGCCGCTGGCGCGGGTGACGGGGGCCACGCCGGCCAGGGCGGCGAGGGATTCTTCGTCGGGGAAGCGGGATCTGACGTCTCCTATCTCGGCGAGCAGGGCGGCGGCTCGCACGCCCGTGCCCGCGCGGGGCAGGCTGGTGAAGATGTGCGCGTCGGCGTGTGCGTCAAGGCGCTCGACGATTTCGGCTTGCAGTTCGCGTTCTTCTCGTCGGGTGTGTCCGATGGCGCGCAGCAGGGCGAGGATCGACACCGCGTAGCCGTCGGCGACGGCGGCGCTGAGTGCTGCTTCGGGCGCGTCGTGGATGCGGGCGAACAGCTCGTCGACTGGTTTGCGGCCGCAGTAGGCGATGCGGCGCAGAAACGCGGCGAAGCGGGCCTGGGTGAGTGTGGCGGCGGCGTGTTGGGTGGGGTAGCGGCGCAGGAAGGCGCCGGCGACGTCGCTGTCCAGCCGGTTGAACAGGCCTATGGCTGCGGGGAATGCGAGCTCGAGCAGGGCTCGCAACTGGTTGAGCATGCCGACGCGGGCCTCGACGAGCTGTTTGCGGGTGCGGCCGAGTTGGCGCAGCACGCGGGTGGCGTCGCTGTCTTGGCTCAGCGCTGTGAGCCGGTGCCCGTCGGTGCGCAGCACGTCGGCGAGCAGGTAGGCATCCCCGGCGTCGGACTTCGCTCCGGATCCCGAGTAGCGCGAGCGCAGGCCTTTGACCTGCCGCGGTGTGATCACGTAGACGGGCAGGCCGGCGTCCAGGAACGCCTCGACCAGCGGGCCGTCGCAGCGTTCGATGGCCACGCCCTGCACGGTCAGCTTGACCAGTCGCTTGACCAGCCCGGTGAACGTTTTGCCGGTGTTGGCGATCTCGAAGCGCTGCGTGATCTTGCCGGTCTCGTCGATGACGCACACCATGTGTGTCTTGCTCGCCCAGTCCACTCCGGCGAACAACTTCGTGGTGGCCTTTGTGGCCATGTCGTGGTTGCTTCCTGTCGTGTAGTCGGCGATCATGTGCACACCGTCGGTGTCGGGGAGCCGGCCCGGATGCTCATTGCGTGGCGGTCCAACCCGCGTATCCCTAGCGCCGGTGTTGGCTTCCCGGCCCGGCGGCCGCCGCAGATCTCACGCTGGCCCTCAAGGAGCGAGCGACGCTGGCGGTCAGCCACCGGCCGGCGGTTCGCCAGGAACCATCACCCCGCACCAGCTCCGAACGTCGACGACACACGGATGGTGCACCAATGAGCGGTCCACTGATCGAGATGCACCATGTCACCAAGTCGTTCGGCGCGGTGCACGCCCTGGTCGACGCCAGCCTCACCGTCGACGCCGGGTCGATCCACGCGCTGGTGGGGGAGAACGGGGCGGGCAAGTCCACCCTGGTAAAGATCATCGGCGGGCTGCACGCGGCCGACGGCGGGGAGATCCGGCTGAACGGCGAGCCCGTGCACTTCCGCTCGACGGCGGACGCCAAGGCCGCCGGGATCGCGGTGATCTACCAGGAACCGACGCTGTTCCCGGACCTGTCCGTCGCCGAGAACATCTTCATCGGCCGGCAGCCCTACACCCGTTTCGGCACCCTGGACCGGGCGCGGATGCGCCGCGAGACCCGGGAACTCACCACCCGGTTGGGGGTGCCGATCGACCCGGACCGGCCGGCCAGGGGACTGTCCATCGCGGACCAGCAGATCGTCGAGATCGCCAAGTCCATCTCGGTCGGCGCCAGCGTCGTGATCATGGACGAGCCCACCGCCGCGCTGAGCGGGGTGGAGGTGGACCGGTTGATGGGCATCGCGCGCCAGTTGCGGGACGAGGGCAAGGGCATCCTGTTCATCTCGCACCGTTTCGACGAGGTGTTCGCGCTGTGCGACACCATCACGGTGATGCGCGACGGGTCCTACATCGCGACCAGCCGTACCGCGGACGTCACGGAGGACGAGATCATCCGCCAGATGGTCGGCCGGAGCGTCACCGCCCTGTTCCCCAAGCAGCCCGCCGCAATCGGCGACGTCATGCTGGAGGTGACGGGGCTGTCCCGCGAGGGTGTGTTCTCCGACGTCAGCTTCACCGTGCGCTCGGGTGAGATCGTCTGCCTGGCCGGTCTTGTCGGCGCCGGCCGAACGGAGATCGCCCGCGCCGTGTTCGGGGTGGACCGGTACACCTCGGGCTCGGTGCGGTTGAACGGTGCCGCGGTGCCGCCGCACAACCCGGCGGCCTCCATGCGTCTGGGTGTCGGATTCGTCCCCGAGGACCGGCGCCGCCAGGGACTGGCGATGACCGGGAGCGTGCAGCGCAACATCACCCTGGCCATCCGGCGGTCGCTGGCGCGGATGGGCTTTCTCTCCTCGCGCAGCGAGCAGGCCAGCGCCCGCACCTGGGCATCCCGGCTGCAGGTCAAGACCAGCGCCCTGGATGCCGAGGCGCTGATGCTCTCCGGCGGCAACCAGCAGAAGGTCGTGCTGGCGAAGTGGCTGGCCACCGGGCCGCGACTGCTGATCATCGACGAGCCCACCCGAGGCATCGACGTCGGGACCAAGGCCGAGGTGCACCGCATCATCTCCGAACTCGCCGGGTCCGGGGTCGCCGTGTTGATGATCTCCTCCGAGTTGCCCGAGGTGCTGGGCATGGCCGACCGGATCCTGGTGATCCGCGAGGGACGGCTCAGCGCCGAGATCTCGCGTGCGGACGCCACCCCGGAACGCATCATGTACGCCGCCACGCATTCCGGGCAGGCGGCATGAGCGCGCCGGCCGTACTTGCCGCCCCCGGCTGGGGCGCCACGCTCGCTCGAATCCTGCGGGCCAGGGAGATCAGCCTCGTGGTGCTGATCGTGCTGCTGGTCGGCGTCACCACGGCGATCCATCCGACGTTCCTGTTCAGCGCGGACGGCTGGCGAGAACTGCTGCGCCAGCCCACGATGCTCGTGCTGGTGGCGGTCGGCGGCGCCGTGGTGATCATCACTCGCAACATCGACCTGTCGGTCGGGTCGGTGCTGGGCCTGTCGACCTACCTTGCCGGCTGGCTGTTCGCCAACGTGCCGGGCATTCCGATCGTGCTGGTGGCACTGGCCGCGGTCGCCCTGGGAGCGGCGCTCGGGCTGATCAACGGCCTGCTCACGGCGTTCCTCAAGGTTCCGTCCCTGGTCATCACGCTGGGAACCCTCTACGCCTACCGGGGAGTGGCCGTGCTCTGGATAGGCGGCAACTTCATCCGGCCCGAGTGGCTCCCCAACGACTTCAAGGGCATCGGCATCCAGAAGTTCCTCACCATTCCGGTGCTGCTGATCGCGGTCCTGGTGGTGGTCGTCGCGCTCAACTGGTTCATGTCCAGCCGGCGCGCCGGCCGGGAGATGTACGCGATCGGTTCCAACCCGGACGCGGCGATCCTGTACGGACTTCGCACCCGCCGGCTGACCCTGGCGGCCTTCGTCACCAGCGGCGCGCTGGCCGGGCTGGCGGGCGTGGTGTACCTATCGATCTACGCCACCGGGGATTCCAAGGTGGGGACCGGGCTCGAACTTCAGGCGGTGGCCGCCGCCGTCGTCGGCGGCATCGCCATCGTCGGCGGATCCGGGACGGTGCGCGGCGCGGCGCTGGGCGCGTTCTTCCTGGCGACCATCAGCAGCGCGCTGCCGGTGCTGGGCATCCCGAGCCTGTGGCAACAGGCGCTGGTGGGGTTGTTCATCGTGGCAGCCATCGCGCTGGACCACATGCTGCTGGCCGCCCAGCCGAAACGGGTCACCGTCACCACCGCCCCCGAGCCGGCACCGGATCCGGGCGGGCATCAGGCGACGGGTGGTGATCGGCCATGACGACCACAACCGCGACGACATCGGCGGACACCCAGTACCTCTCGCACGGCAAGCGGTTCTGGCGGCGCACCCTGCTGCGCACCGAGTCGGCACTGATCGCCGCGGTAATCCTGGTCGCCGTCATCGCCAGCCTCACGATCCCGAACTTCGCGCAGGCCTACACCTATTCCACCCTGCTGCTGAACACGGCGCCGCTGCTGCTGATGCTGCTGCCCGGCACGCTGATCATCATGACCGGCGAGATCGACCTGTCTGTGGGCAGCGTGCTCGGCATCTCCAGCGTGTCGTTCGGACTGTGCTTCCAGGCGGGCGTTCCGCTGTGGATCGCGGCAGCCATCGGGGTGCTGGTCGGCGGGATGATCGGGCTGTTCAACGGATTTCTCGTCACCGTAGTCGGATTGCCCAGCCTGGCGGTCACCATCGGCACCCTCGCGCTGTTCCGAGGGATGGCGGTCGGCCTGCTGGGCACCACCGCGATCACCAGCTTCCCGTCGGACGTCTCCAGCTTCCTGAACTCCAACGTGCCCGGCCTGCCGGTGCCCGTGGTGACCGTCGCGATCGTCGTCCTCGCTGTGGTTTTCGGTGTGCTGCTGCATTTCACGACCTTCGGCCGCGGGATCTACGCCATCGGGCTCAGCCCGGAGACGGCGGTGTTCTCGGGTGTCGCGGTCAAGCGCACCAAGCTCGTGCTGTTCGTGCTCAGCGGCCTGATCGCCGGTGCCACCGGCGTCTACTTCACCCTGCAGTACAGCAATGCCATCGGGTCCAATGGCGCCGGCTACGAATTGCAGGTGGTGACGGCGATCGTGCTGGGAGGCGTGTCGATCTGGGGCGGTCGCGGCACCCTGCTCGGGGCCGTGGTGGGCGGCCTGCTGATCGGCATCCTGGTCAAGGCGTTGCAGGTCGCCGGGGTGGGTTCGGACGCCATCAGCGTGGTCACCGGCGTGGTGCTCATCCTGTCGGTGGTGACGGCGAGCGTGGCCGGTTTCGTCACCCGCCGTCGCCGTAGCGGGGGATCGGAGGTGTCGAGTGGAGGTCTATGAGCGGTAGCGCGGGCATCCGAAGGCCCTTTCACGGCAACGCAACCCAGGACAGCAGTACCCAGCAGCAGCACAACCACCATCGAAGGAAGGTAATCCCATGAGCATGATGCGCATGCCGCATCGCACGGTGCGCGCGACGGTCGTCGCCGTCACCGCCATCTCCGCGATGCTCCTCGCCGCGTGCGGATCCTCCGGCAGTAGCGGATCGGCCGCCAGCGAGTCGGCCGGCAGCGGCTCGGCCGGCAGCCAGGCGAGCGCCTCGTCGTCCGGATCCGAGGCGTCGTCGGGCTCCGCGGCATCCTCCGGCTCCGCGGCGTCGTCGGGTTCCGCGACGTCGTCCGGTGGCAACGCCGGGTCCGAAGATCTCAAGATCACCTTCATGCCCAAGAGCCTGGGCAACAAGTACTTCCAGGCGTCCGACAAGGGTGGCGCGGACGCGGTCAAGGCGTTCGGCGGCACCTACAACGAGGTCGGTGCCACCGAGGCAAGCCCCACCTCGCAGGTTCCCTTCATCCAGACCGCGATCCAGCAGAAGGTCAGCGCGATCGTGCTGGCGGCCAACGACCCGCAGGCGGCCTGCAACGACCTGAAGGCCGCGATGAACGCCGGCATCAAGGTGGTCACGTTCGACTCGGACACCAACTGCCGCGACCTGTTCATCAACCAGGCCACGGTGGACGGGATCGCTCAGGGTCTGGTCGACCTGATGGGCAAGCACCTGAACGGCAAGGGCAAGATCGGTATCGAGTCCGGCGGCCCGAACGCCACCAACCTGAACGCCTGGGTGGACGCGATCAAGAAGAAGATGGCCGACCAGTACCCGGGCGTCACGATCGTGGACACCGTCTACGGCAACGACGTGGATGCCGATTCCTACAACGCCGCCAAGGGTCTGATCCAGAGCCACCCGGACCTGGACGGGATCATCGCGCCGGACTCGGTGGCCGTCAAGGAGGCCGCGCATTTCCTGTCCGACTCGCCGCAGTACAAGGGCAAGATCTGGCTGACGGGTCTGGGGCTGCCGAGCGAGCTGCGGGACTACGTCAAGGACGGCGTGATCGAGAAGTTCGGGCTGTGGAACCCGGAGGATCTGGGCTACCTGGCCGCGTACGCCGCCAAGGCGCTGGTCGACGGAACCATCACCGGGAAGAAGGGCGACAAGTTCTCCGCCGGCAAGCTCGGTGACTTCAGCGTGGAGGACGACGCCACCGTCGTGTTGGGCCCGATGTTCGTGTTCGACAAGTCCAACGTCGACAACTTCAACTTCTAGCAGGACAGCCGCGTGAGGGCTGGGGCCCGCGTCGCTCGGCGGCGCGGGCCCCAGCCGTCGGATGCCGGGCACTTCAGCGAAACGAGCGAGCGGTGGCGACCATTCGGGACGTGGCCCGGCAGGCCGGCGTGTCCGCCGGGACCGTCAGCAACGTGCTCAACCGGCCGAGCTACGTCAGCCACGCCACGCGGCTGCGGGTGCTGGACGCCATCGCGGAACTGGACTTCCGGCCGACCAAGTCGGCGCGGCAGTTCCGCCCTGGACGGGAACGCACGCTCGGCCTGGCCGTCGCAGACCTGCGCAACCCGTTCTTCGTGGACGTGGCGCTCGGTGCGGACGCCGAGGCCAAACGGTCCGGCGTCGGTGTGGTGATCGTCGACGCCGCCGAGCTGGTCCAGCACGAGGAGAGCAACCTCGACCTGCTCATCCAGCAGCGGGTGCACGGCATCATGATCTCTCCGGTGGAGGAGTCGAATCCCCGGTTGGAGGAGCTGCTCGATCGTGGGGTGCCGCTGGTCTATGTGGACCGGATCTCCGGCGACCGGCCGTGCTGCTGGGTGTCGACGGACAACGAGGCCGGTGGCCGGCTCGCCGGCGAGCACCTCGCCTCGCTGGGCCACCGTCGGCTGGCGTTCGTCGGCGGACGGGAGATCTCCAGCCAGGTCGAGGGCCGCTTCGAGGGCTTCACCACCGCCGTGGGCGGCGCCGCTCGGGTGGAACGGATCCTGACGGACTCCTGGCGGATCGCGGATGGTCGCCGGGCCGCCGCCGACCTGGTGTCGCGTCCCCGTCGACGACGGCCGTCGGCAGTGCTGTGCGCCAACGACCTGATCGCGCTCGGGTTGCTGCAGGAGCTCTACCGCCACGGGATACGGGTTCCCGAGGACATCGCGGTGGTGGGGTTCGACGATCTGGAGTGGGCGGCGATGTCGGTGATCCCGCTGACCAGCGTCCGGCAGGACCGCACCGCCCTCGGCCGGCTAGCCGTTCGGATGCTGCTGGACGAGATCGAGCACGGCGACCAGCACGTGCACGAGCACCGCCTGCTGCAGCCCGAGCTGGTGGCCCGCCGATCGACCGAGACCGACCGATCCCACGCGTCCTCCTGACGCGGGCCACGTCACCGGGGTGTCCTTTTCCCGCGTCCTCGATCGTCGTATGACCGGCGGGCCGCATCCGCGGCCGGCCCCGACCCCGCGGAGCGCTGCCACCCGCGGGCTCGGAACATCGACGACGGGAGGGACCGATGCACGCCGGCTACCTGGGATTTCCGCAATGCCCGCCGAGCGGCGAGCCCGACACGTGCGCCCAGCGCCGCACCGATGCGCGCCTGGGCGAGGCGGCGGCGGTGACGGCGGACCTGGCGCGCGCCATCACCGGCCGGTGCCGCCGCATGGTTGGCTGGATCCGACGGGCCCGACCCGTCGCGCCACACCCTCACGACTACCGGTACGCGGGAGGTCCGCGATGAAGTACCTGATGCTGGTCTGCGTCGACGAGAACGTCGAGCTCACCCCCGAACAGCAGCAGTCCGTCGACTCGGCGGCCGAGGCCTGGGTCGCCGAGATGCAGGCCCGCGGCATCCGGGTGGACGGCAACCGGCTCCGCCCGGTCAGCGACGCGACGGTGGTGCGCAGCAGTGACGGCCAGCTGC
>JBIQML010000076.1:0-12301 GCA_044463405.1 Nakamurella lactea
GCCGGCCGGCCGCGGGGTCCTGACGTGGTCGCAGACACCGATCTTGAGGGTCGCAGGCGAGCCCCATTGCCGGACTGGGCCGCAACCCGGACGGTCGGTTCCGCGGTCAACCGGGTCGACGCCTACGACAAAGTGACCGGCGCGGCACTGTATGCGGGCGACCTGACGACCCCGAACATGCTGCACGCCGCCCTGGTCAACAGCACGCACGCCAAGGGGCGGATCCGAGCGATCGAGACCCATTTGGCGCGCGAGATGCCGGGCGTGGTCGCCATCATCACCTTCGACGACGTGATCGCCGGTGGTTGCGTCGATCCGCACTACGGCCCGGTGGTCCGGGACAAGCCTGTGCTGGCGGCGGGACAGGTACGCCACGTCGGCGAGCCGATCGCGGCGGTGGTCGCCACCACCCGGGCACGGGCGCGAGACGCGGCCAGGATGGTTGAGGTGGACATCGAGTCGGACGACGCGGTGACTTCGCTGTCCGAGGCGCTGGCGCCCGGTGCGCCACTGGTGCACACCGAAGGATACGACCTGGCCGGTGACGTCTATCCGGCCCCCGCACCGCTCGAGTTCGGCGCGTCGAACGCCGTCATGACTTACACCACGTCCAAGGGGCCGCTGGACGAGGTCTTCCGTGACGCCCACTCGGTGGTGCAGCAGCGGTATTCGTTCCCGGCGGTGTACCACTACGCGATGGAGCCCATGTGCGTGCTGGCCGATGCCGACTCCGACGACATCGGGGTGTGGACATCCGCGCAGCATCCCTACCAGGTGCAGGGTGACCTTGCACGGATGTGGGGACGGGACCTGAATCGAGTGCGAGTGGTGACCACAGTGCTCGGTGGCGGGTTCGGCAGTAAGTCGTTCACGCACGTGGAACCGATCGCCGTCGCTGCATCCATCGCCGTGGGACGGCCGGTCCGGCTGGAACTCTCGGTCACTGAGGCGATGGCCGTGAGTCGGCGGCACGGCATGGAGGGTACCGTGCGGGCCGCGCTGGACATAGCCGGCGAGATCCGGGGCATGGAGGTGCATCTGGACTACGACGGCGGTGCTTACGGGCTGCTGGGGCCGTACGTGGTGGCCAAGGGCGCCTTCCGAGCGCTCGGCGGATACGACCTTCCCGCCTACCGCGCGACAACGCGCCTGGTCTATACCAATACCTCGCCCGCTGGGTCGTTCCGCGCCATCGGTGGGCCGCAGGCCGCGTGGGCGACGGAGTCGCTGGTCGAGAAGGTCGCCGCCACCCTGGGCCGGGACTCGCTGAAACTGCGGGCCGGTATGGTCGCCGCTCGGGGAGCGGAGTTCCGGCCGGGCCGCACGCCCATGGACGCGCAGATCACCGACAGCCTCGATGCGATCGCCGCCGCGAGGGGCCGGGTGAACTCCGAGGTACCCGCACCGGACGGCTCGCCGTATTGGCGGACCGGAACGGGCTGGGCGCTGGGAATCTCGGACCCGGGCGCGTCACCGGTATCCAGCGCCATCGTCCGGATGCTGTCAGACGGGTCGGTGGTGGTGGCGTTGGGAAGTTCCGAATTGGGCCAGGGGATCCGGACCGTCGCCGCGCAGATCGTCGCGGAGGGTCTGCATGTTGACATGGCGTCGGTCCGAGTGCTGGAAACCGACACCGTCAGCGGGCCTTTCGACGCATCGACCGGCGCCAGTCGATCGACGACCATGTCGGGATTGGCCGCCTACCGGGCCGCCACCGCCGTCGCCGACCGGATTCGCCGGCATGCGGCCGACATGCTCGACTGCCCGGCGGATGAGATCACGCTGGACCGCGGAACGGTCCGGACGCCGAGCGGCGCGACGGCCACCATGGGGGCCGTGGTGGCGGACGCCTTCGGCGGCCGGGGCGGCAACTTCATCGGCGTCGGCGAGGTCACCAAGGCCGAGTTTCCCACCACCCCGGCATTCTGGGAGATCTCGGCCGGTTGTGCGCGTATCGCTGTCGATACCGGAACTGGGGATATCCGGGTACTCGACTACACCGCCACTGGCGATCTGGGCCGCGTGGTCAACCCGGTCACCATGGAGGGCCAGGAGCAGGGCGCCTTCGCGCAGGGCCTAGGGCACGCCCTGTTCGAGCAAATGGTGTGGGACGCCGGGCAACCCGTCACCGATTCGCTGGTCAATTACCGCCTACCGCGGGTGGCCGACATGCCAGCCGCGTTCCACTCGACTCAGGTCGAAAACGCGGATGGCCCGGGCGCACTAGGCATCAAGGGCGGCGGCGAAGGTCCCATCATGCCGGCGGCGCCCGCCATCGGAAACGCCTTGGCCGATGCGTGCGGGATCGAAATCACCGACCTCCCGCTGACCTCGGAAAAGGTGTGGCGAGCGCTGGTGGACGCGGGTGTGACCCGCAGCCATGTCCGGAAGGCGGCCACCGAGGGCGGTGAGGTCGATGGCTAGATTCACGATCGCACAACCCTCCACCGTCGCCGATGCCGTGGACCTGTTGGACCGTCACGGGATGGACGCCGCGCCGTACGCCGGCGGGACGGAACTGCTGCTCGCGATCCGCGAAGGGCTGTTCGACCCGGAAGTGCTCATCGACATGAAGACCATCGACGAGCTGGGGCACATCCGGCTGAACCCGGACGTCGATGCGCTGGACATCGGCGCCACCGTCACCTATGCGCAGGCCCTCGGCGACGCCGAGTTCAGCCTGCGGATCCCCCTGCTAGTAGAGGTGATCTCCCGCATCGGCAACGTGCGGGTGCGTTCCAGCGGCACGCCGGTCGGAAACCTGTGCTTCGCCGAGCCGCACTCCGATATGGCTGCCGTCGCGGCTCTGCTGGGCGCCCGGCTGCGCCTTGCCGGCAGTGATCGTGAGTGGATCGACGTACAGGACTTCCTGCTGGCTCCCTACGAGACGGAGCTTCGGGAGGGCGAGATTGTCCGAACGCTTCGGATACCTATCCCACCAGAAGGATCGGTTGGCGCCTATCGGCGAATCCGGGGCACAGAGCGCCCGTTGGCGTCCGTCGGCGTCTTGCTGTCGGTGGGCGAGGACGGGACGATCGCTGCGGCCCGGGTGGTGATCGGGGCGATCGCCGGTCGACCCTGGACGAGCAGTACCGTCGACGAGGCCCTGGCGGGCCGCCGGGCAGTCGGGGGAACGCCCGACCTCGAGGATGTCGCGGCGTTGATCGCCGACGAGATCGACGCCGACGACGACTACGAGGCGTCGGCGCTGTATCGACGGCACCTGGCGGGAGAACTGTTCGTACGGGCCATGCGTGAGGCCGTGGATCGGTGGAGGCGGACCCATGGAACCTGACGTGCCAGCGCAGCGACGGATCGCCTTCACCCTCAACGGTCGCGACGTCGAGGTCGACTGCCCGGACACCGAGATGCTGCTCGACATGTTGCGAGTCGATTTCGGACTCACCGGCGCCAAAAGGTCCTGCGACGTGCAGATCTGTGGGGCATGCACCGTGCTGCTGGACGGCAGACCGGTCAGCGCGTGCACCACCTTGGCGTACGAGGCGCGGGGACGCCGCGTCGAGACCATAGAAGGCATGGCCTCGGGTCGGCAGCTGCATCCCCTGCAGCAAGCGTTCGTCGACCGCGGTGCCCTGCAGTGCGGCTTCTGCACACCGGGGATGCTGCTGACTGCCAGGGAATTCCTGGAGCGTGTTCGCCTGCCCTCCCGCGCCGAGGTCGTGGAGGCGTTGGAAGGCAACATCTGTCGGTGCACGGGTTATTTCGCCATCGTGGATGCCGTTCTGGCCGCGGCGGCGACCGCCCCAGATAAGTATTCAGCCGATTCGAGTGAGGGCTCACACTGATGGATGGACAACGAATCACATGCTTCCGAGACCAGATGGCACTGCTCGAGGCGGCCGGCGAGGTACGTCACGTCTCCAAGAGGGTGAACGCTCGCTTCGAGGTCTCGGCCATCACCAAACGTGCTGACCCCGGCCCCGCCCTCGTCTTCGATCACGTCGACGACTACACGATGCCCGTCGTGATGGGGGTTGACGGCACGCGCAGCAGGATTGCCCGCTCGCTGGGCACCACGCCCGCGGAGTTCACCGAGAAGTATGTCGGCGCGTTGCGGGACCCGCTGGCATGCGTTTCCGTGGATTCCGGTCCCGTGAAGGAGGTCGTGCAACTGGGCGACGAGGTCGACCTGCTCCGGGACCTGCCGATCCTGACCCACTACGAGAAGGACGGTGGTCCCTACATCACCACCGGGCTGGTGGTGGCTCAGGATCCCACCGGCTCTGTCCGCAACGTGTCCTACCACCGGATGCAGGTCACGGGGCCACGAGAGATTCATGTCCTGCTTCTGCCCAGGCATCTGCGGCGGTTGTTCGAGGAGGCGGAGGCGGCGGATCGCGAGTTGCCGATCGCCATCGTGGTCGGATGCGATTCCGCGCAGCGTTTGGCCGCGGCGACCTGGGGGTCGAGCATCCCACTAGGAATGGACGAGTTCTCCATCTCCGGCGCGCTCAAGGGCACTCCCGAGGAATTGGTGAAGTGCGAAACATCCGACGTCATGGTCCCCGCGACCGCCGAGATCGTGATCGAGGGCGTCCTGTTGCCGGGGGTGCGCGAGAAGGAGGGGCGCTTCGCCGAGTACACCGGCAACTACGGAGGTGAGACCCAGTCGCCAGTGATCCGGGTGGACGCCGTCACGCGGCGGTCCGATGCGATCTATCAGGGGCTGCTCGCATTCACGACGGAACATCACCACTTGCTCGGGATCCCTTACGAGCCGGTGTTGCTGGAGGCGGTCCGCCGGGTGCTGCCCGACACCAAGGTGGTGCACGTGACGGCCGGTGGCTGCGGCAAGTTCCATGTGGTTGTGCAGATCCACAAGAGGCACGAGTGCGACGGCCGCGATGCGGTGTTTGCGGCGCTGAGCGGCATCCGGGACATCAAGCTGGTCACCGTCGTCGACGAAGACGTCGATCCCTTCGATGCCAAGGACGTCGAGTGGGCGATGGCGACGCGGTTCCAGGCGGATCGTGACCTCATCGTGGTCGAGCGAAGCTGGGGGAACCAACTGGATCCGTCGAACAACGGCGGCCGCGTCACCTCCAAGATGGGCGTCGACGCGACCCGGCCGTTGGACGCCGGGGATCGCTACTTCAAGGCGGAGGTTCCCGGGGTGGCAGACGTCGACCTGGCGGAGTTGCTCGGCCAGCTATGACGGTGTCGCGGAGGGATTCCCTGGATCCGGTACGGCTGGAGGGCCCGCCGTTCGGCCACCCCGGCACGCCCGACACGCTGGCCAGTTTCGTAGCGGAGGAGATCCGGCAGCGCATCGTCCTGGGGGAGATCGCGGGGGGTGAGCACCTTCCGGTGTACAGCCTGGCGGAGGAACTGGGGATCAGCAGGGTGCCGCTGCGCGAGGCCGTCCGACAGTTGGAGGCGGAGGGACTGGTCGACAACCGGCCGCGCAGGGGGGCCGTCGTCCGGCCGCTGTCACTGGCTGACCTGGAGGACTGCTTCGGCATGCTGGGCCACATCGAGCCAATTGCCGTGCGCCGGGCGTCCGGTCAAGTGACGCCGCAGATGGTGGCGGATCTGCGACGGTGGTCCGCCGAGATGGACCGGTGCAGCCATCGGCGGGTATCTCGAGAGATGTTGGAGGCTCACTGGAACCTGCATTTCACCCTGTTCGACCGCCTGGGTGACGGCATCATGCTCCGGGTGTTGCGGATCCTGTGGTACACCAGCGAGCGCTATGTGATGCATTGCATGCCCGATCCGGCACGTGAGGAGCGCGCGCGCCTGGAGCACCTCAAGCTGATCGAACTCGTGACGGCCGGCGACGGGGATGCGGCGTCCACCCTGATGAAGGCACACATCAAGGGCGCGTTGGTGTTCTGCCGCAAATATCTCAGGCGGGAAGGGGCCGCGGATCGAAGCGATTGAGCCGGCCCGGCCAGTTCATGACAGGTGATGCGTGCTAGGCGAACAACCAAATTTAGAATACAATAACCTCACTGGACGCGCAGAACCTCGGCGGAGAACGAGCGGTCGGCAGAGCCGCACTGGATGCTGGCCACGGGCTGACCGTCGGGACTAGAACAGCAGTGAGCGCACCATCGACAGGAGAGAACATGAGCGTCAAGATCGGAATCTGGTTGCCGTCCTATGCGTGGGAGGTGTCCAGCCAGGAGAGCCAGCAACAGCGCATCGACCGGCTGCGCGCCTACATCCGCAAGTGCGAGGAACTGGACTTCGACATCTGGGACATCGACCACCTGCTGACGGCGCCGGGCCTGTACGGGAACGCCTGGCTGGAGCCGATGTCGGTGCTGACCTACGCCGCGGCCCTGACCGACAAGGCCAAGCTGGGCACCGGCATCCTGGTGGTGCCGCTGCGCAACCCGGTGCTGCTGGCGCACCAGATTGCCACGATGGCCCAGATGTCCGGCGACCGGTACATCTTCGGTGTCGGCCCGGGCTGGGACCCGAACGAGTTCGCCGCGGTCGGCACGCACATCTCCGAGCGGGGCCGGCGCACGGACGAGATCATCAAGGCCGTCAAGCTTCTGCTCAGCGAGGACAACGTGTCCTTCGACGGCGAGTTCTACCAGTTCTCCGACGTCACCATCCGCCCGCGGCCGCTGAAGATGCCCGAGCTGTGGGTCTCCGGCGGCAGCCGGGTGCCGGACGAGAAGTACCACGACCGCGACTACATGCCGAAGACGGTGCTGAACCGGATCGCCGGTGCGGACGCCTGGCTGTCGCGGTGCTCGGGCACCCAGGATCGGTTGCTGCGGGACTGGGACACCGTGCAGGAGCATCTGGAGTCCAAGGGCCGCGGCAAGGACTCGGTCCGGTTCGCGCACTGCAACTTCATCCAGATGTCCCCGGGCAAGACGCGGTCGCAGGCGCTGGAGGAGCAGCACGACCTGGCGGTCCGCGCGTTCGGCACGCACCGCTCCTACGAGCACCTGCAGGAGTGCTACCTGCTCGGCGAGGTCGACCACCAGCTGGGCCGGCTGGCGGAGCTGTCCGAGCACGGCATGGACTACGTGGTGCTGGGGCCGCTGTCCGACGACCTCGATCAGCTGGACTACATCAAGGAGCACATCGAGCAGCCGCTGAACGCCGCATCGTCGGCCACGTCCAGTGACCCGGTGGCGGCGACGGCGGGATGAGAATCTCCGCGGTGCAGCTGAAGGTCACCGGCGACGAGTTGGCCGCCGACCGGCTGGAAGCGGTTCGTCGGGCGGTGACGGACGAGGCGGCGCGGGGCGCCGATCTGGTGGTGCTGCCCGAGATGTGGCCGGTGGGCTACTTCGCGTTCGACGGCTACCAGTCCGCCGGCGAGCCGCTGGACGGCCCGCTGGCCACCGCGCTGGCCGAGCTCGCCGCCGCGTCGTCGGTGCACCTGGTGGCCGGCAGCATGGTGGAACGAGACGGGGACGACCTGTTCAACACCACGATGCTGTTCGACCGGTCGGGGTCGCTGGTGGCCAGCTACCGCAAGATCCACCTGTTCGGATACGGCTCCAAGGAGCAGCAGATCCTCACCCCGGGGACGGACGTCACCGTGGCCGACGTCGACGGCCTGGCCGTCGGCCTGTCCACCTGCTACGACCTGCGCTTCCCCGAGCTGTACCGGCAGATGGTGGACGCCGGGTCCGAGCTGTTCGTGGTGGTGGCGGGCTGGCCGTTCCCGCGGCTGGACGCCTGGCGCTGCCTGGCGCGGGCCCGCGCCATCGAGAACCAGGCCGCGTTCGTGGGATGCAACGCGGCCGGATCCCAGGGCCGCAGCGTGTTCGCCGGTGCCAGCGTCGCCTTCAACGCCTGGGGCACACCGCTCGGCGAGCTGGACGATCGGCCGGGAGTGCTGCGGGTGGACATCGACCCGGAGGCGATCCGCGCGGCGCGGGCGGACTTCCCCGCGCTGGTGGACCGGCGGCTGTAGTCGGCGATCGATCACAGGCACGAGCGAGGGAGCAGCATGCAGATCACCGTGGAGCGCACCGGCGCGCCGTCCGAGCGGCTGGACCTTCCGGTCGGGCGGGCGCTGCTGGCCGGCTACACCGGCCGGGACCAGGCCACCGTCCGCGCGCACGTCGCGGAACTGGCCGCGCACGGCATCGCCGCGCCGGAGCGGGTGCCCACCGTCTACCCGGTGCCGGGCACCCGGGTGTGCGTCGCCGACGCCATCAGCGTGCACGGTTCCGACACCTCGGGCGAGGGCGAGTTCGTGATGTACCGGCACGGCGACCGGCTGCTGATCGGTGTCGCCTCCGATCACACCGACCGCGGCCTGGAGGGCTACTCGATCGTCAAGGCCAAGCAGTGCAGCGACAAGCCGGTCGGCCAGACCTGGTGGGACTACGCCGATCTGGCCGGCGGGTGGGACGGCATCGTGCTGCAGGCGGACGCCCTGATCGACGGCACCTGGCAGCCCTACCAGCAGGGCCCGCTGGCCGACATGCTCACCCCGGCCGACATCCTGGCCGAGGTAGACCGCCGCGCCGCGCCGGCCGCCGGCGACGCGGTGTTCTCCGGCACGCTGCCGGTGATCGGCGGCGAGTTCCGGCCCTCCGAGGAGTTCCGCGTCACGCTGACCGACCCGGCCACCGACCGGCAGATCTCCTGCCGGTACCGGATCGACGTGCTCCCCGAACTGGACAGCTGACCGGATCGCAACGACCCGACCACATCGAGAGAGGAACCATCCATGGCAAAGCCCGAGACCGAGTTCTGGGACCCGTTCGCCGACCCGGACGCCTGGACGCCGGTGGAAGGGGTCGAGGGCCTGAGCGAACGGGTGCTGGCCTCCGACCCGGAGACCGGAACCTACTCGCGGCTGCTGAAGTTCGAGCCCGGCTGCGACACCACGCCGATGGGCGTGCAGCGGCACGACTTCTACGAGGAGGTGCTGATCTACCGCGGGGCGCTGCACGACCTGACGCTGGACGAGACGTTCGGCGAGGGGCAGTTCGCCTACCGGCACCCGGACATGGCGCACGGCCCGTGGCAGACCCCGGATGGCTGCATCACCTTCGAGGTGCGAACCTACGAGAAGAAGTAGCCACCGTCCGGTCGCGGCGGGACGAGGGGGACAGGATCGACGGGTGAGGGAAAGGAGCCGTTCGTGGAGACCATTGCCACGCCCAGGGGAGTCGGCGCGCGGGTCCAGCGCAAGGAGGACCGCCGCCACCTGAACGGCCACGGCCAGTTCGTCGCCGACATCGTGCTGCCCGGCATGCGCGACGCCGCCATCGTTCGCAGCACGGTGGCGCACGGCCGGATCCGCGCCGTCACCGGCGACGGCCTGGTGCCCGGGCGCACCCTGTGGACCGCGACCGAGATGGCCGCCCTGGTGCAACCCGTCGTCTGCGACGCCCGCCATCCGGACTTCCGCCACTCCGAGTACCCGGTGCTGGCCACCGACACGGTCCGGTTCGTCGGGGAGCCGGTCGCCGTCGTGATGGGCGACAGCCGTGGCACCGCGGAGGATCTCGCCGCGGCGGTGCAGGTCGACATCGACCCGCTGCCCGCCGTCGTCGACCCGGTGCTGGCGCTGGAACCGGGTTCGCCGCTGGTGCACGAGAACTGGCCGGACAACAGGTTCCTGGCCACCCGCGGCGACCTCGGCGACGTGGACGGCGCCGCCGCGAAGGCGGACGTCAGCCTGACCCGCTACTTCCAGATGGGCAGGCACAGCGGCATCCCGATGGAGACCCGCGGCTGCGTCGCCAGCTACGACCACCGGCTGGACCAGCTCACGGTGTACATGTCCACCCAGGTGCCGCACCTGATCCGCACCGCCATGGCGCCGCTGCTGAACATCAGCGAGAATCGGATCCGCATCGTGGCACCGGATGTCGGCGGCGGCTTCGGCATCAAGTGCAACCTGGACCCGGAGGTGCTGGCCGTCGCGGCCATCGCCATGCGGGTCGACCACCCGGTGCGCTGGATCGAGGACCGCTGGGAGCACATGGTCGGCGCCATCCACGCCCGCGACCACCGCTATCGGATCACCGCGCACGCCTCGAAGACCGGCGAGTTGCTGGCCCTGGAGGCCGACATCCTGGTCGACGTGGGCGCCTACTCGGTGTGGCCGTGGACCGCCGCCATGGAGGCCGGCATGTCCTCCGGCATGATCCCCGGCCCGTACCGGCTGCGGAACTACAGGTTCACCGCGACGTCGGTCGCCACCAACAAGCCGCCCCTCGGCCCGTACCGCGGGGTGGCCCGGCCCGGGGCGTGTTTCGCCATCGAGCGCACCATCGACGAGATCGCCGTCGCGCTGGACATGGAGCCGCACCAGGTCCGGCAGGTCAACCTGATCGGCCCGGACGAGTTCCCCTACACCTCCGTCACCGGCCGGATCTACGACAGCGGCGACTACCCGGAATCGGTGCGCCGGGCGGTCCACGGCATCCACCACGACGAGATCCGGGACAGGCAACGTCGATCCGGCCAGTCGCAGCGCGCCGGTGACGACGTCACCGACGACCCCTCGTCGCCGCGGGGCTCCGGCCGCCCGCGCACCCGGATCGGCGTCGGCTACTCGACGTTCACCGAGCAGACCGCGCACAGCACCGCCGAATGGGCGCAGCGCGGCCTGCCGGTGGTGTTCGGCTTCGAGCAGGCCAGGGCCAGCCTGGACCCGTCCGGCTCGCTGACCATCTACACCGGCATCCAGTCGCACGGACAGGGCCTGGAGACCTCGCTGGCGCAGATCGCGCACGACATCCTCGGCGTCGACCCCGATTCGGTCAGCGTGCGGCACGGCGACACCGACAACACCCCCTACGGCATCGGCACGTTCGCCTCCCGCAGCATGGTGATGGCCGGCGGCGCCACGCACGGCGCCTGCAGCGAACTGGCCGACAAGGTCAAGGAGATCGCCGCCGGATTGCTGGGCTGCAGCAAGGACCAGGTGCACCTGGCCGGCGGGAAGGTCGAGGGGCCGCAGGGCGCCGTCACCCTCGCCCAGGTCGCCGAGGCCGCCTACCTGCGCGCCGACCTGCTGCCGCAGGGCACCACCCCGGTGCTGGACGCCCGCTGCGCCTACCAGCCCACGGTGGAGACCGGCACCTACTCCTACGCCACGCACGCCGCGGTCGTCGAGGTGGACACCGACACCGGGCAGGTCCGGCTGCTGGACTACCTGGTGGTGGAGGACTGCGGCCGCGTGGTCAACCCGATGATCGTCGACGGCCAGGTGCACGGCGGCGTCGCCCAGGGCATCGGATCGGCGCTGCTGGAGGAGTTCACCTACGACGAGCAGGGCCAGCCGAAGGAGACCACCTTCATGGACTACCTGCTGCCGGGGTCCGCGGAATTGCCCGACATCCGCGTCGAGCACATGCAAACCCTCTCGCCGTTCACGGTGCTGGGCATGAAGGGCATGGGCGAGGGCGGCGCCATCGCACCGCCCGCCGCGGTCGCGAACGCCGTCACCGACGCGCTGCGCGGCCTGGACGTCGCCGCCAACCAGACCCCCATCACCCCCGGCCGGCTGTGGCGCGCGATCGCGTCCCGCACGCCGCGGGACGCCCGCACCGACGGCATCCCCGAGACCGCGGCCTGGCCGGCCGGCGCACGGGATGGTGCACGGTGAAGGCACCCGAGATCCGTTACGCGGCACCCACCTCCATCGATGAGGCGCTCGGCGCGCTGGCCGCCGACCCGGACGCCACCAAGGTGCTGGCCGGCGGGCAGAGCCTGCTGCCGGTGCTGAACATGCGGTTGGCCGAGCCCGAGATCCTGCTGGACATCACCAGGATCGAGGAGTTGCGCGGCGCCGGCGGCGCCGCCGACGGCCGGTGCCGCTACGGCGCCTGCACCCGGCACGCCGACGTCGAGGACGGCCAGGTCCCGGACGTCGCCGGCGGCCTGCTGCGCACCGCGGCCCGCGGCATCGGCTACCGCGCCATCCGCAACCGCGGCACCCTCGGCGGCAGCCTGGCACACGCCGACCCGTCGGCCGAATGGCCCGTGGTGATGGCCGCGCTGGACGCGCACGTCACCGCCCGATCGGTGCGCGGATCCCGCGAGATCGCCTGCAGCGACCTGCCGGACGGCTACTTCACCACGGCGCTGGCCGACGACGAGATCATCACCGACGTGCTGGTCCCGCCGCTGCCCGACACGGCGCGCTGGGGGCTGTACAAGTTCGCCCGCAAGGCGGGGGAGTTCGCCGAATCGGTCGCGGTCGCTGTACTGCAGCGCGGCGAGGGCTCCGTCACCTCCGCACGGGTGTGGCTCGGTGGTGCGGCTGGCACGCCGGTCCGGCTGGCCGGACTCGAGCAGGCCCTGGCGGCCGGAGCGGAACTGGCCGAACCCGACG
>JBIQML010000077.1:0-10416 GCA_044463405.1 Nakamurella lactea
CCTGATCGGGTGAGTCATCCGCAGTCGGCCCGCTCCGGCGGCCACGGCATCGTGTTCGACCTGGACGGGGTCCTGATGGATTCCGAGCACTGGTGGGACGAGATCCGCCGCGACCTGGTGGCGCGCCGAGGCGGCCGGTGGACCGACGGGGCGACGGCGGCCATGCTCGGCATGTCCACGCCGGAGTGGTCGGGCTACCTGGTGCACGAGCTCGGCGTCGCGATGACGCCTGACGAGGCGGCCCGGGCGGTGATCGACGAGATGTCCGACCGGTTCGCGCACGGCCCGCCCGTGCTGCCCGGCGCGATCGAGGCCGTGCGCGATGCGGCGCGGCGAGCACCCACGGCCATCGCCACCTCGGCGCCACCCCGGATCGTGCGGGCCTTCCTGGATGGCACCGGCCTGGCCGACGCCGTCACCTTCAGCATCTCCAGCGAGCAGGCGGGCGCCGGCAAACCCGATCCCGCCGTGTATCTCGGCGCCGCGCTGGGCATCGCCGCGGACCCGGCGGGCTGCATCGCGATCGAGGACTCGACCAACGGCATGCGAGCCGCCCTGGCCGCCGGCATGACGCTGGTCGCCGCACCGAACCGGACGTTCCCCCCGGACCCGGAGGTGGTCGCCCGAGCGAGCGTCGTCATCGACGGGGTCGCCGACCTGCCGCCGGTGCTGGAGCGGCTCACCCGAACCTGGTGACGCTGTCCCCGCGGGTAGCGGCCGGGCGCCTCGAGCCGGTCGGCGTGGGCTCCCGTCGGTAGTACCTTGGTTCGTTGTGTCCCGCCATCCCCACAGGTTGTCCCGTGCCGTCACCGCCGTGACCGCATTGCTGCTCGGCGTGCTGACGGCGACGCCGGCGTCCGCCTCCACGGCTGGCGGCGGCGCGATGCAGGCTGCAAGGACGACGCCGGCAACAATGCAGGCGGCAACGACGCAGGCGGCGGCGCCCGCAGCGGCTGCCGGCACGGTGAGCGCCGGGACCTTCACCGGCCGCGGGTTCGACACCTGCGCCGCCCCCACGACGTCCCAGATGAGCGCCTGGCTGGCCTCGCCCTATCGGGCGATCGGTGTGTACGTCGGCGGCGCCAATCAGCATTGCACGCAGCCCAACCTCACCGCCTCCTGGGTGACGACGGTCACCCAGCAGGGCTGGCACCTGATGCCGCTATATGTCGGCCGGCAGGCGCCGTGTGTCACACCTCCCTCCTCCAGCACCAAGATCTCCACCAAGCCGGCCACCGCCGCCTCACAGGGGAAGCTCTCCGCCGACTACGCGGCCCAACGGATGACCGCGCTGGGACTCGCCCCTGGCAACCCGGTCTACCTGGACATGGAGAACTACGACCGCAGCAAGCCGACCTGCGTGGCCGCCGTGAAGGCCTTCACCAACGCCTGGACCGTCGAGCTGACCAAGCAGGGATACCGTCCCGGCATCTACGGATCCACCTCCTCGATGATGCGCGACCTGGTGCACTGGCTCGCCGACGACTCGTACCACCAGCCCAAGGACATCTGGTACGCGCACTGGGACGGCACGGCGAGCACCACCGGCGAGCCCGCCATACCCGACCGGCACTGGTCGAACCACCAGCGGGTGCACCAGTACCGCGGCAACATCTGGCAGTCCTACGGCGGGGTGCGGCTGCAGATCGACCAGAACCAGGTCGACGCCCACACCAGCAGCGCCGCCATGAGCATCTACGCCGGCGTCCCGCACGCCCAACTGCAGCACAGCTACACGCACGGCCTGCGCACCGCGGGCGGCACCGCACCGTTCACCTGGACGGTGACGGACGGCGCCCTTCCGAAGGGTCTTCGCCTGTCCCAGGGCGGCACCATCTCCGGCACCCCGACGGCGATCGGCCGGGCCACCGCCACCGTCGCGGTGACGGACACGAAAGGGCGCCGTGCGACTGGCACCATCCGGCTGACGGTCGACTTCGCCGACGTCCCCCCCCGCAACGACTTCTACCCGGACGTCATGTGGCTGGGCCGCAGCGGGATCACCGGCGGGTACGCCGACGGCGACTTCCGCCCGACCGCCCAGATCACCCGGCAGGCCATGGCCGCCTTCCTGTACCGATACGACACCGACGGCTCACCCCTGCCGGCGTGCACCGCCAGGCCGTTCAAGGACGTTCGCATCGACTCGACCTTCTGCCCGGAGATCACCTGGCTGAAGAGCTCCGGCATCACCACCGGCTATCCGGACGGTACGTTCCATCCGCTGCAGGCGGTGTCCCGGCAGGCCATGTCCGCCTACCTGTCCCGCATGGTGAACGGGTCGGCCGCCCCGCCGGCCTGCGTCGCGCCGCGAACGTTCTGGGACGTGCCCGTCCGCAACCAGTTCTGCCCGCCGATCACCTGGCTGGCCTCGATCGGCGTCACCAACGGGTATCCGGACCCTGGGCACACGCTGCCCGGATACCACCCGACCGCGCCGGTGTCCCGGCAGGCCATGGCGGCCTTCCTGCACCGGCTGGCCGGCGTGCAGGGCTGACTCATTCCACGGTGAGCGCCCCGTCGGACCCGATCAGGAACGCGCACGCCGTGCGGCGCCATCGATCTCCACGACGGGCGTACATCCGGTACCGGCCTGGCCCGAGTGCCACGCTGCCCTGCAGCCGGGGGCCATCGGCCAGCGGCACCACGGACAGCCGCAAGGCGCCGGTCTCCCGATGGTTCTCCAGTTCCTGCTCCGTCGGCCCGGTCGACGCCGTCGCGCCGGCATCCGGGGTGGCGTCCTCTGGGATCGCCAGCAGCGCTCCGGCGTCGAACTCCGACTCGCCGACGACCGTGAGGTTGTCCAGCGGGATGCTCAGCGCGTCCGCCGGGCTCGGCGCACCCGTCCTCGGCCGCGCATCGACGACGAGGGTCCGTTCCCTGCCGGCGGTGTCGATGGCCAGCATGCCCTTGGTGCTCCGGTAGGCGACGACGGCCCGTCCCCCGACCACCGCCGGGAGCGTGCCACCCTCGTATCGGAGCATCGCCTGGTGCTGGAAGCCGAGCCAGCTGCTCAGAACCCGGACGTCCCACACGTCGGCGCCGATCTCCGCTCCACCGGCCATGCCGGCCGGGTCGATGGTTGCCTCGCCGCGAGCGACGAGCCGCACGCCGCCGTCCTGGCCCTCCTGGAAGGCGGGGTCGTGCAGCGTGACGGGGATCTCCCAGGCGTCGAAGTGGTGCCGTCCGCGAAGGCACAGGCGAACGGTCAGCTCGTCGGCGTCCTCGGTCACGTCGAGCAGCCGTTGCGGTACCACGTCGGCGATCTCGTCAGCCACCACCCATCGCAGCCGGTCGCCGGCGACCTGCAGCGGCCGCGCGCTCGGGGGCTGAGGTTGCCAGGTGCACTCCACTTCCAGCCGCAGCAGTCCGCCGACCCACCGGGCCGATCGGCCGGTCGCGCCGGCGGCCATCCCCAGGTCCACTCTGCGCGCCAGGCCGCCGAGTTCGAGTCCGGAGCCGAGCAGCAGTTCGGCCTGGATGCGATACCGCCTGGGCAGCATGTCCAGCACGTCCCGGGTGCCGTAGCGCCGCACCAGCGTCCTGGCACGCTCCTGGTCGGTCCGGCGTCGGCGCTCGTCCTGCGGCGGCGGGCCGGACAGCCGGTCCAGCGCGAGCACGCGCAGTTGCTCGGCCACCAGCTCCAGCCGGGCGTCCTCGTGGTCCGGCCCCTCCAGGGCGGTGACGAGGAACTCGACAAGCTCGTCCACCCGGTCCCAGGCTCCGGCGCCGTCGGGGGCCGGGTCGCCGCCGTACCAGCGGAAGGCGGGCCGATCGGCCAGCACGGACACGACACTCGCGTTCCGGTAGGCCAGCACGGCGAGGACGACGTCCCGCCACGCCGTCAGATGGTCCTCGGGACAGCGAATGTCGTGGTCGATCAGGAACTGTCGCCGGTACAGCTTGGGGGCGAAGGACGGTAGCAGCCGGGCGATGCCTCGTTCGTGCAGCGCGTTCGGAACGTTCTCGGCGGTCGCCGATGCCAGCATCTGCCAGGGATCGGACGTGCTGACGCCGCTGAGTGCGAGCACGTCCGACCGGTGCGCAGAGGCGTATCGGTACGACCGGTCCAGCGCGTCCGGAAGCAACGCGCACTCGGCGTCCGCGAACAGCACGTACTCTCCGGTGGCGGCGTCCAAGCCTGCGTTGTGCAGCGCCCCGACCGATCCCGGGCCGGGCCGGCGCAGCACCCGTACCGCCCGCCCGGTGTCCGCCAGTCGCTGCCGAGCGCCGGCGTGCCGATCGGAACCGTCACCGACGAACAGGATCTCGACCTCGCCACCGACGATCGTCTGCCGGGCGAGGGAGTCGACCAACCGGACCGGCGAGGAGTCCCCGGCGCCGGCGGTGACGACGACGCTCACGCTCGGCGCCGTGTCGGAACCCTGCCGGCTGTCGTCCTGCATGCCAGACATCCTGTCAGCAGACCGCTGTCGCCGCCCTGCCGGTCACCGCACGGTCGTGCGCGCCCCTGCTTCCCGCCTTGCCCGGCGGGCCGTTTCGCCACGCCCGGACCCCCGGGCCGGCCGGCATCCACCCCCGGATCACCCGAACGTGTGGGTCCGATGGTCGAGGTGTTGACCAACGGTGAGGTTCCGGTCCGGCAAGTTCCACCATCGGCGCGGGCCGCCTGTGTTCGCCGGGTGAGCAGGTTCAGCCCAACTCGATCTGGCGACCGGCGTCCACCCGAAGCGTTCGGCCGGTCCGGTGCCACCTGCCCTCCCGCCTGGCGTAGATCGCGTAGTCGCCCGGACGCAGCGACACATCACCCTCCAGCCGCGCGCCGGGCTCCTCGCCGACGACACGGGCGCTGATCCTGCCTGTCGCCGCCTGCTTCTCGATCGCCTCGGCGCCTTCGGACCGGGTTCGATCGGCCGGCAGCCCGGACTCGTCGATGGCCGCCAGGGTGTGCACCTCCAGCACGCCCTGGCCGAACACCGACGCGTTGTCCAGCGGCACCGAGAACGAGTCGGTGGTGCCGGCCGATCCGGCCCGCGGCGATGCGTCGATGGCGAACGTCCGCAGACGCTGCGCGAGGTCCAGCGACAGCCCGGACAGGCTATTGGAGTAGGCGACGGCGGCACGTCCGTGCAGCAGCGCCGGTACCGGGCCGCCGCGGTATTCCAGCGGTGCCCGGCGCTCCATGCCCAGCCAGTCGGTGTTCAGTCGCAGGTCCCATACGTCCTCGTCGAGGGGGCGGTCCCATGCGGCGGTGTCCAGATCGACCCGGCCGGTTCCCCGCTGGAGCAGCGACAGCGCACCGTCGTCGTCGGTGTCGAACACCGCGGTCTCGACCTCGTGGGGCAGCTTCCAGGTCACGGATGCCCGTCGGGCACGGACCGCCAGCTGCGCTCGCATCGTGGCCGCCACGTTCGTGACGTCCAGCAGTTCGCCGGGCAGCGCGGCCTGCAGGTCCGAGTCCAGGTCGAGCAGCACCCGGTCGCCGAGGCGGCGAAACACCTGGTGCCCCTGGCCCTTCGGCCCCCATCGGGTGCTGGTGGTGAAGCACAGTGACCCGTCCCGCCAGCTCACCCGATCGGCGCGCGTCTGCCCCGCCAGCCCCAGCTCGAACCGTCGCAGGGCCTTGATCCGGGCCATGTCCTGCTCGCGGATCAGGTGCAGCATCATCCGCTGGCGGCGTGGGAGAAGCTGGTAGACGGCGTCGGAGGCGAAGCGGTCCAGCAGGTGTCGGGCTCGTCGCAGCCCCCGCGCCCGGACCGCGTGCTCGTTCTCCTGCGGTCGGCTGACCAGCAGCACGCACCGATGGATGATCCGGTACCCCACCTCCCATGCCAGCACGGCATCACGCGCCGACACGTGCTCTGGGCCGTCCAGCGTGTCCCGGATGTAGTTGAGCACGTCCTCGATCCGGTCCCAGAAGTCCAGCCGAGCGGGGTCGAAGGTGTGAGAGCTGTTGATGTCGCTGGCGTGCCACAGGTACACCGGGGTGTCGGCCAGCACCGAGACCACGTCCGCGTGCCGGTATGCGCCGACGTTGATGAAGACGTCCTCCCACAGCATCCGCTCGCCCTCCGGGAAGCGGATGCCATGGTCGACCAGCAGCGACCGCCGGTAGAACTTGTGCGGCATCATCGGCTGCAGCCGGTCGATCCCGCCGTGGCCGGCAGCGTTGCCGAGGTTGCCCTCGTCCAGCGCGGGCATGCCCCACCAGACGTCGTTGGTCTTGGACTCCTTGATGGCCAGCACGTCGGACCGGTTCTGCGAGGCGTACTCGTGGGCGCGCCGCAACGCGTCCGGGTACAGCGAGTCGTCGTGATCCATGAACAGGATGTACTCGCCGCGGGCCCGCTCGATGCCGACGTTGCGCGGCCGGCTCGGCCAGCCCGAGTGCTCGATCTGCACGGCCTTCATGTGCGGCCGGGTCCGCGCCACCTCCTGCAGACGCTGATAGGTATCGTCCGCGGAACCGTCGTCCACCAGGATGACCTCGAACTCGTCCGGCGGCATGGTCTGCGCGTCCAGCGACCGGATCACCCGGTCGAACGCCTCACCGGGCTGGTACACCGCCACGACCACGCTCACCTTCGGCGTGGCATTCACGCGCGCTCACCTCGGCTGTCGACTCGACGATCGGCGGCCCCGTCGGTGGGACCGGCGCCCCGGCCCACGAGCATAGGCGGCAGGCCCGGGCGCCGGTGCGTCACGACCCGCGGTCGCCGCACCGGGCACCCTGACCGACACGCCGCGCCGCGGCCGAATCGGAGCGCCGTGACCGGCACCGGCGCACGCGCCGGCCGCCGGTCCTCAGCGCTCGCGAAGCGCGCGCAGCCGGCGCCGGCCCTCGGACATGCCGCGCCGCGCGCCGTCGCGGGCCGCCCAGTAGCGCCGGACCATCCGCATCGAGCGTGATCCGTTGAGCTTGGCGAGTTGGTTGCGGGCACGCGCGGCCGCCGCCCGCGCCGCCTTCGCCTCCTGGTGGGCGCTCGCGGCCTTCTTGCGCAGACCTGCGGCCTCCGCCCGGGCCTTGGCCAGGTCGGCCGACGGCGCGCGTTCCGGCCGCGCTGCGGGACCGTGGCCCGCGCGTCCGGCGCCCGGCTCGCCGACGATCAGCGGCAGGATGGTCCGCTCCAGGTCGTCGATGCGATCGTCCCAGGAGTTGTGCCGAGCCATCTCGACGCGGCCCCGTACGGCGTCGGGATCGTCCTCGGCCAGCGCCCGATCCAGTTGGGCGACAAACTCTTCCGGCCCGTCGGCCAGGTACAGGTAGCGCGAGTACGGCACCATCTCCGCCACCGGCGTGCAGACCACGGGTTTGCCCTGCGCCAGGTACTCGTAGACCTTGACCAGATCCATCGAGGCGGTGACGTCGCCGACGACGAACGGCACAAGGCAGACGTCGAACCGCCGGACGTAGCGCGCCATGTCCTCGTAGGGTTGCAGCCCGACGAACCGCACATTCGGCAGCGACAGCAGGGGGTCCGCGGAGATCCGTGCCCGCGGCCCGACGAAGGCGAACGTCACGTCCGGGCGTGCCACGGCGACCCGCCGCACCAGGTCGACGTCGAACCAATCCACCACGGCACCGATGAATCCGGCGACCGGTCCGGCGACGTCCGCGAGCGGCTCCGGGGTGTCCGCGTCCGGATCGCGCGTACCCTCGGCGTCACCCGGGGAGGAGGCCCCCGGGGAGGTGGCGCGGTGGAAGAAGTCGAAGTCGGCGGCGTTGCGCACCAGGGCGGCATCCGGCCTCTCGGCGGACCAGCGCTGCTGGATGGACAGGCTCGACACGGTCATGGCGTCCGCCGCCCGCACCAGTTCCCGCTCGGCGGCCAGCAGCGGCTCCCGCTCGTCCGAGCCGGGGAACGTGCTCCAGTCGTCCATGCAGTCGTACAGCACCGGCCAGCCGAACTGGGCCCGAGCGGCGGTGGCGACGGGATGCCAGGCGCCCAGTTCCACCATCGACACCGCGCGGTCGATGCCCCAGTCGGCCCGCAGGGCCGACAGCGCGCGCATCGCCTCCTTGCGAAACCCCTTGGGGTACTGGGCGAAATGCAGCTTGGTGCCCTTCGGCAGGGATAGAGTCACCTCGAAGACACCCGGCGCGCGCTCCGTCACCGCGTACGGCCGGCCGCCCGGGGGCAGGTGCCGCGACACCCGGACGTAGAACACCCGCCGGCCCCGGCGGCCCCAGCAGGCGGCTACCTGCTGCGGGCGCTGGTAGCGCTGCTCCCAGTTGATCACCGAGAAGTTGATCACGTCGTAGGGAACCGCCCGGGCCGCGGAGCGGCGGTCCACCCAGCCCAGATCGACGAGTTCGGCCGCCCAGTTCGCCCGCCAGCGCCAGTGGCTG
Organism: Nakamurella lactea; assembly: GCA_044463405.1. Taxonomy (GTDB): domain Bacteria; phylum Actinomycetota; class Actinomycetes; order Mycobacteriales; family Nakamurellaceae; genus Nakamurella; species Nakamurella lactea_B. Next base: position 8,312 of record JBIQML010000077.1, read on the forward strand.
TGTCGAAGAGCGGTCCGGCGAGCCTCGGCGCCCAGCCGGGAGCGCAGGGCGGGGTCGCGCACCAGGCGCCGGATCGCCGCCGCCAGTGAGTCCGCCGTCGGCTCGCACACCAGCCCGTCGACGCCGTCGGTGACCAGTTCCGGCAGCCCTCCCACCCGGGTGACGACCACCGCCAGGCCGCTGGCCATGGCCTCCAGGCAGGACAGGCTCTGACCCTCGCTGGCCACGGTCGGGATCACGCAGACGTCCGCCTGCCGGTATCGCTGCGGCATCTCGTCGAACGCGGCGTCGGAGACGGTGAGCCGAGGATCCCGCTGGGCCACCGCGCGGAGCCCCGCCACCTGCTGCCGCTCGCCGAGTCCGACCCAGGCGAACCGGCAGGGATCCGGGACCCGATCGAGGATGTCGCCGACCAGGTGCGATCCGCGGATCGTCTCGGCCCGCCGCGGGAACAGCACCAGCGGCACGCGCTGCGACGACGTGCCCCCGGAGGAGCTGCCGGCCGGGTCACGTGGCGCGAACGCGTCGGTGTCGATGGAGCTGGGGATGTATCGCAGGCGCTGGTCGGCGGCCGGGAACAGCGAGCGCACCACGTTTCCGGTGTTGGTGTCGACGCTGATCACCCGGCGGGGGCGGGTGAACACTCGCTCCAGCTGTTCGAGCCATTCGGGCGTGCGCATCTGCAGGTGCGACCACAGATCGTGGTCCCACCACACGCCGTGACTGACCACGATCGCATCGTCGCGCATCGGTCCAGAGGCGTAGTTCGGCATCAGGTAGATCACGTGATCGGCATCGGCGGTGCGCCGGTGGAATTCGGCGCCGACGCCGACCTGGAACTCCGAGAGCGACTCGCCGAACGGGATGGGATACACCGGATGGCCGAAGAAGTCGCCGACCGTGAACGTGCCGCCACCCTGGTAGAACTCCGGGGTGAGACCGAGGTCGACGAGCAGCCCGGCCAGCGCCCGCGCGTACCGCTCGGCCCCTCCGACCCGCACCTTGCCCGTCTTCCGGTCCACCAGACGGTTGGTCAGTATCGCCACGGTCCGGCGGCGGGGTGCGGGGACGCCCAGCCGTCGGGCCAGCCGGTCCAGGGCCTCGTCGACCGGCGCGGGCCGCTGGTCGGCGGTGGTCGCCATGCGCTCCAGCAGGTCTCGAACGGCCGCGCTGGGCGGCCTCGGGCCGGCACCGCCCGCCGCGAGTACTCCCGCCACGGCGGCGGGGGCGGCGTGTTCGGCGCGCAACATGCGATGCCCGCCCAGCTGGATCGTGCCGCGCACGTCCTCCCGGGTCGCGGCGCCCAGGGCCCCCGGGTCGATCACGCCGGCCGCGGTGGAGTCGGTGACGGACCCGGCCAGCAGGTCGACGATGCGCTGCGGGTCCGCGGCCGCCTCGGACAGTTCCAGGCAGCGGTCCGGCAGACCCCAGTCGGCGAACAGCGCGCCGACCTTCGGGTCGTAGCTGAGGCCGACCGTCGGGACTCCGGCGCGCATCGCGAACAGGGCCGCGTGATATCGCATCGCCAGCACGGCGTCACAGCGACCGAGCAGCGCGGCGCGTTCGGACCACGGAGTGTCCGCCGCCACGACGGTGGCGCGATCGGCGTGCGCCATCGCGCCGATGACGTCGTTCGCGGCCGCCGCGTCGTCCGTCAGCGGCCACGCTACGCCGCGGTGGCAGGCCACGAACACCGCGCGGCCTCCGGTGCGGTCCAGGTGCGCGTCGACGGCGGCGGCCAGGGCACGGTTCCAGGCCGCCGGATCGTCCACCTCCCACTGCCGGACGGACACCCCGAGTACCGGGCCACCGGACCCGATCTCCACGGCTCCCGCGACCTCCCCGGACACCGCGGGCGCCACGGCCGCCGGGTCGACCTCCGGCAGGTCGACGCCGATCGCCGGGTCACCGGAGACCCGGACCGCATCCGCTGGCAGCCCCCAGTCCTGCAGCAACGCGGCGGACCCGGTGTCCCGCACGGTGTTCGCGGCCGCCAGGTCGAACACGGCCCTGGTCATCAGCCGGCCGTCGCCGGTCCGCAGCGGTCCGACGCCCACGTCATAGGTGATCACCGGGATGCCGTCCGCGGCCGCCAGCAACGCCAG
>JBIQML010000077.1:10516-12238 GCA_044463405.1 Nakamurella lactea
CGCCCACGTCATAGGTGATCACCGGGATGCCGTCCGCGGCCGCCAGCAACGCCAGTCCGGTCCACAGCGACAGACCCTGATGCTTCGGGGTCAGCACCGCCGATGCGTCGCACTTCCAGTAGTCGAAGAAGATCGAGCCGCCGCCGAGCAGCACCGCATCGCTGTCCGCCACGGCCGCGGCCACCGCGGGCAGGTCGTTGAACCGCACCGAGTCACACCCGTAGCGCCGGTAGGTCTCCGCGGGACTGCTGGCGACCACCGTGAATCGCAGGTCGTCGATCGACGCGCGCAGCGCCTGCACCATCCCGGCCAGGATCGCTTCGTCACCGAGGTTGGTCCAGCATCCGGTCGAGGCGCCCGCGAGTACGAGGTGTGGCATCGTCACAGTATGGGACAACGCCCGCCGCGCCCTGCGTCACCGGGGGATCGATCGCCAGGCCAGGGGGGCGCCACCCGGCGGCGCGTGCTGGTGGTCTACGGCACCCGGCCCGAGGTGATCAAGATGGCCCCGGTGGTGCGCGCGCTGGCCGCCGAACCGTCGTTGGAACCGGTGGTGTGCACCACCGGGCAGCATCGCCAGATGGTCGACCAACTCCAGCGGGTGTTCGGCATGCAGCCGGACCTCGACCTGGACCTGATGGTCGCCGACCAGTCGCTGGACGATCTCGCCGCGCGGGTGCTCGGCGCCATGCGGACCGTCCTGGCGACCACCGCACCCGACGCGCTGCTGGTGCAGGGCGACACCACCACCGCGATGGCCGCGGCACTGTCCGGCTTCCACGCCGGCGTCGTCGTGGGCCATGTCGAGGCCGGCCTTCGGACCGGCGACATCCGGCGGCCGTTCCCGGAGGAGGCCAACCGGCGCATCATCGACACCCTCTCGACGTGGATGTTCGCGCCCACCGCCCGGGCCCGCGACGCCCTGCTCGCCGAGGGGCACCCGCCGGATCGGGTGCTGCTGACCGGGAACACGGTGGTGGACGCGCTGCGCATGCTGCCAGCCCGGGCCCAGCCGGCGACCCGGCACGACGAGGTGTTGGTGACGGTGCACCGCCGGGAGAACCACGGCGACCCGCTGACCCGGATCCTGGCGGCCGTGCGGATGCTCGCCGAGCGATACCCGTCGGTGCTGTTCACCGTTCCGGTCCATCCGAACCCGACCGTGCACCGGGCGGTCACGGCGGCGCTGGGCGACCGGCCCCGGGTGCGACTGGTCGACCCGCTGGACTACCCGGATCTGGTCGATGCGCTGCGCCGCAGCCGGATCGTGCTCACCGACAGCGGGGGCATCCAGGAGGAGGCACCCACGTTCGGCACGCCGGTGCTGGTGTTGCGGGAGGTGACCGAACGCCCCGAGGGGGTGGACGCCGGCGCGGCTCGCCTGGTGGGTACCGACACGGACACCATCGTCTCGGAGGCCAGCACGCTGCTGGACGACCCTGCCGCCTGGGCGAGCATGTCGCACTCGGGCAATCCGTACGGGGACGGGCATGCGGCCGAGCGCATCGCCGGCGCCCTCGCCGGGCGGGCCGTGGCTCCCTGGGACCCGGATGGCGCCCCGCGCGCCGCGGCATTGCTAGAGTCCGCAGGGCACTGACGGGGACGCACCGGAGCGTGGGGACGGACGTCCGCGCGGCAGAGGTCCATCGGCGTGGAACGGGGCTCATGATGCGGGTTGTGGTGATCGGGAAGGCCAAGACCGGCACCACCGCGCTCGCCTCG
>JBIQML010000078.1:0-12141 GCA_044463405.1 Nakamurella lactea
GTCGGGGGCGAACTCGACTGGGAGCAACAGGTTTCCGTCGCGGCACCGGCCGTCCCGGTACCGGTGGCGGCGACCGATCCGCTGTACGTGCTGTACACCTCGGGCACCACCGGCAAGCCGAAGGGCGTGGTGCGGGACAACGGCGGGCACGCGGTCGCCCTGGCCTACTCGATGCGGGCGGTCTACGACGCCCGGCCGGGCGAGGTGTTCTGGGCCGCCTCGGATGTCGGGTGGGTGGTCGGGCACTCCTACATCGTGTACGCGCCGCTGCTGATCGGTGCGACCACGGTGATGTACGAGGGCAAGCCGGTCGGCACGCCGGATGCGGGCGCCTTCTGGCGGGTCGTCGAGCAGCACAGGGTGACCAACCTGTTCACCGCGCCGACCGCGATCCGCGCCATCAAGCGGGACGACCCCAAGGGCGAACACCTTGCCCGGTATGACGTCTCCAGCATGCGCACGCTGTTCCTGGCCGGCGAGCGGCTCGACCCGGACACCTACCACTGGGCCGCCGACGCGCTGGGCATCCCGGTGATCGACCACTGGTGGCAGACCGAGACCGGATGGCCGGTCGCGGCGAATATGCGCGGCCTGGAGCCGATGCCGGTCAAGCCGGGTTCGCCGACGGTACCGGTGCCCGGGTACGACGTGCGCATCGTGGACGCCGGCGGTCAGCAGGTACCGGCCGGTGACGAGGGTGCCGTGGTGCTCAAGCTGCCGCTGCCGCCGGGGACGTTGCCGACGCTGTGGCGGGACGACGACCGGTACGTCGCCAGCTACCTGCAGCAGGTGCCCGGCTACTACCTGTCCGGAGACGGCGGATACCTCGACCAGGACGGCTACCTGTACGTGATGGGTCGCACCGACGACGTGATCAACGTGGCCGGGCACCGGCTGTCGACCGGCGCCATGGAGGCGGCGATCGCCGAGCACCCGTCGGTGGCCGAGTGCGCCGTGATCGGAGTGCCGGACGAGCTCAAGGGGCACGTGCCGCGGGCGCTGGTGGTGCTCAAGTCGGGCGTCCAGGCGGACCCGGAGCAGCTGCGCGACGAGGTGGTGCAGCGGGTGCGCACGGCGATCGGGGCGGTGGCCTCGCTGCGGGACGTGGAGGTGGTGACGGCGCTGCCCAAGACCCGCTCCGGAAAGATCCTGCGCCGCTCGCTGCGATCCATCGCCGAGGGCCGGGACGAGCCGGTGCCGGCGACCATCGAGGACCCGGCGGTGCTGGACGCGCTGCGCCCCATACTGGCGCCACCCGCCGGGTGAGCGGTCTCCCGCGGCAGTGACGACCCGGGTCGGGTGACCGTCAGGGCCGGACGTGCAGGCGCATCACCCAGCGCCACTTGGCGATCCGGCGATCCCGCCGGAATCCGAACTCCTCGAACAGCGTCTCCGGCCCGGTGTGCAGATAGCAGCCTTGCTGCGGCGGCCGGCCCTCGACCTGCTCCGGGTAGGCCTCTACCACGCCGCCGCCCGCCTGCTTGATCGCGGTGAGCGCGCCCCGCACCGCCGCCCGCGCGACACCGCCGCGGCGATGCCCCTTTCCGGTGAACAGGCACCCGATCCGCCAATCCGGCAGCTGCCGGAGCTCACCGTGATAGGCCTTGGCGTTCTTGATGTTCGGCAACTCTGCTGGGCTGCCGTACTGGCACCACCCCACGCACTCGTCGCCGTCGTAGACCAGCATCTGGCGAACCTGGCCGCGTCGCACCAGGGCATGCTTGTGGTCCCGGTTGCCCGAGGCGCTGCGCCGGTCGAGTCCCTGCGGGTGAAAGCCCATGCACCAGCAACCGCCCCAGACGCCGTTATTGGCCTCCACCAGAGCGGCGAAGTCCTCCCAGGTGTCCGGCGTGAGCGGCCGGGTCGTGTAGTGGGGCCGGGCCGCCGGTCCCGTCATGGTCGGATCCTCAGGCTCGGGGCGCTGGCTCACGACGTGACCAGGTGCAACTCGTTGCCCTCCGGATCGGCGAGCCGGCAGCCGCCGCCGTCCCGGGACAGCACGCGCCCGCCGGCCGCGACGGCACGGTCGAGGTAGCCGCGCACGCCGTCGGGCGGAACCAGAAGCTCGAGGTGGATGCGATCGCGCTGGCGCAGCCGGTCGGGCTGCGGCGGATCCATCTTCTGGAAGATGAGCACCGGGGCCAGTCGGCGCGGGTCCACGATGTCCGTCACGCCGTCCCGAGGATCCAACCCGTACCCGAGAACGTCCGCCCAGAACCGGCGCACCGCAGGGACATCCACGGCGTCGATTCCCAACTGCAGGAAACGCCCCTGCGTCGGATCGGCCGCGAGTCCGGCGCTTCGCGCCAGTGCCTGGATCCGGGCTGCCAGGTCGGCGAACCGGCCGTCGCCGGGATACAGGTCGTCCTCCCACTGGTCCTTGCCGCTGTCGATCACCACCCCCTCGGCACGCACGTCCACCATCAGCGGGACGCCGGTCTCGTCGGCGACATCCGCCGCGGCGGCGGCGAACTCGGCGGACTGCGCCGCTGAGGCGGCCGGGTAGAACGCCATCGCCGCGAACAGCGTGCGCCAGTCCGCCACCGAGGATTCGGGGCCGAGCGGATCGCCGGGTACCAGGTCGATCTCGTTGCCCTCCGGGTCCGCGAGGGTCAGGCCGTACGCGCCGTGGGGTTGCTGGTCGACGGCGGCCAGCACGGCGGCGACGACATCCGATGGGCGAACCGCGTCGACGTGCATCCGATTGCGCAGGAGCCGCGCCTCCGCCTGCGGGTGAATCCGAAGGGAAGGGTCGCGGCGCAGCGGATCCCGCAGCACGCCCCCGTCGGCCGGGCGGTAGGACAGCGCAGTCTGCCAGAACGCGCTGACGGCCGGCCGGCCGGCGGCCTCGATCGTCAACCGAGCCACCTGCAGAACACCTGGATCCGCAGCCAGTCCGAGCCCCGCCGCGGCGGCCGACACCGCGCGGGCCAACGCGAGGTCGTCACCGGTCGGTCCGGCCGCACCCGGCGTACCGATGCTGATCCGCAGCCCCTGACGGCGCAGGTCCGCGTCTGGCATCGTGCCCTCGCCCACCGACTCGGCGATCCGGGAGATCAGCGCCGCTCCGGCCGCGTGGGTCGGTGCGTCGAACCAGGCAGCGGCCCGGCCGTCCAGCACCCTCCAGTCCGCCATCCCGTCGGTGGGCCCGAGTTCGCCGGTCGTCGCCGTATCCATATCCGGTCTCCCCGCTCGACGTTCACGGCCGCTGACGGCGTGCACCGGCCAGGCTACGACGAATCCCGGACGTTCTGGGTCCGGTTCGACCCGCGAACCGCGGGCCGCCACGACCCGTCCGCGCTTGACCAGGCGCTCGACAGGTCCGCGTGCTGGCGGATCCAGGCGTGCATCGCGATGCCGGCGGCGACGCCGGCGTTGATCGACCGGGTGGAGCCGAACTGCGCGATCGAGACTGTCGTCGTTGCGCCGGCTCGCGCCGCCGGCGACAGTCCGTCCGACTCGGATCCGAACAGCAGCAGGCAATCGCGCGGCAGCGCCGTCGTCTCGAGGGGCACCGAGCCCGGCAGGTTGTCCACCGCCACGACGGTCAGCGACTCCCGAGCGGCGAAGGCCAGCAACTCCTCGACCGTGTCGTGGTGCCGCAGGTGCTGGTACCGGTCGGTGACCATGGCGCCGCGCCGGTTCCACCGCCGCCGGCCCACGATGTGCACCGCCGCGACCGCGAAGGCGTTGGCGGTGCGGACCACGGTGCCGATGTTCAAATCGTGGCCGAAGTTCTCGATCGCCACCTGCAGACGGTGACGGCGCCGGTCCAGGTCGGCCACGATCGCCTCGCGCCGCCAGTACCGGTAGGCATCCACCACGTTGCGGGAGTCACCGTCCGCCAGCAACTCAGGGTCCAGCCGGGGATCATCCGGCCAGGGCCTCGGATGCGGACCGACCCCGGCGGGCGGCGTCACCCCGGTCCACTCGGTCGGGCCGGGGTCGGCGTCCCGTTCCGGGCCCGCCTGCGCCGAGGGCTGCGTCACCGCTAGGTTCCGCTGTGATCCGCCGGCGCCAGGCCCAGGTCCGCCAGGCCCAGCAGTGACCGGTAGGGCAGCCCGCGATCGGCGATCGCCTCGGCCGCCCCGGTATCCCGGTCGATCACCGTGGCCACCCCCACCACGCTCGCCCCCGCGTCGACGAGGGCATCCACGGCCTGCAGCACCGATCCGCCGGTGGTCGAGGTGTCCTCCACCGCCAGCACCGGCCGGCCCCCGACGGGGGGCCCCTCGATGCGCCGCGCCATTCCGTGGTCCTTGGCCGCTTTGCGGACCACGAACGCGTCCAGCGGCCGGCCCGGCGCGTGCAGCATGGCCAGCGCCACCGGGTCGGCGCCCAGGGTCAGCCCGCCGACCGCCTCGAACGACCAGTCGGCCGTCAACTGGCGCAGCAGCACCCCGATCAGCGGCGCCGCCTCGTGGTGCAGCGTCGGTACCCTGGCATCCACGTAGTAGTCGGCCTGCCTGCCGGAGGCCAGCACCACCCGCCCGTGCACCACGGCGAGCCGGCGGACCAGCGCGGACAGCCGGGTTCGCAGTTCCGGATCGACCGGGGGGTGGGTGTCGCCAGGCGGCTCCGTCACCCCCCAAGCCTGGCATACGCCGCGCGGGCATACGCCGCGCGGGCCCGCGGGCCATCCCGGTAGTGTCGGGCGGGCCGGACCGACCATCGTGCCCGATCTCCCGAGCTGCGAGGAGGACGCAGGTGCCCGACCTGCTGGACATCGACACCGCGACCATCCCCACCACCCGCATCAACACCTGCGTGCGCTGGGTGCCCGACCGCGACGACGCCGATCCGGTGGTCTTCGTGCACGGCAACGTGTCCTCGTCACCCTTCTTCTTCCCCGCCATGCAGGGCCTGCCGGATCGCTTCCGGCCGATCGCCATCGACCTGCGAGGTTTCGGCGGCACCGACACCGCCCCGGTGGACGCCACGCGGGGCCTGCGGGACTTCTCCGACGACCTGCTGGCGGCGCTGGACGCGCTGGACCTGCCACGGGTGCACGCGATCGGCTGGTCGATGGGCGGCGGTGTGGTGATGCAGGCCGCCATCGACGCCCCGGACCGGATCGCGTCGCTGACCCTGATCAACCCCGTGTCGCCATTCGGGTTCGGCGGCAGCTACGGGTTGGACGGCCGGCTGCTGTCCCCGGACGGCGCCGGATCCGGGGGCGGGACCGCCAACCCGGACTTCGTGCGGGCGCTGGCCGAGGGCGACACGTCGGACGAGTCCGCGAGCGCCCCCCGGTCCGTGCTCCGCAGCTTCTACGTCGCGCCCGGCTGGGACGGCGAGGACGAGGAGGCCTACGTCGCCTCGATGCTGTCCACGTCCGTCGGTGACGACAACTATCCCGGCGACTCCGTCCCGTCGGACGTCTGGCCCGGCGTCGCCCCCGGCCGCCGCGGCGTGCTGAACACCATGGCCCCCACCTACCTGGACCTGTCCGGCATCGTCGACATCGACCCCAAGCCGCCGATCCTGTGGATCCGGGGCGAACTCGACCAGATCGTCTCGGACGCGTCGTCGATGGACATGGCGCAACTGGGCGTGCTGGGCGTGCTGCCGGGCTACCCGGGTGCGGACGCCGCGCCGCCGCAGCCGATGGTGTCGCAGACCCGCTCGGTGCTGGACGGCTACACTTCCGCGGGCGGACGGTACGCCGAGGTGGTGATCCCGGCTGTCGGGCACTCGCCGCACATCGAGAACCTGCCGGCCGTCCTGCGGGCCCTGGTGCCGCACCTGGACGGCGCCGGCCCACGCTGAGCCCGGCCCCGCCGGGCTGACCGGTCGATGCGGGCCACGGACGGGCCAGACACGAAGACGGGGGAATGATGGCTGCCACGCGGCCGGCGACGCCGGCGATCGACGCGCACGGACTGGTCAAGCGGTTCCGGCGACCCGGAGACACGCCGGTGCAGGCCGTGGACGGCTTGGACCTGACGGTCGCGCCCGGTGAGATCGTCGCGTTCCTGGGTCCCAACGGTGCCGGGAAGACCACCACGCTGGACATGCTGCTGGGGCTGACTGTGCCGGATGCCGGATCGGCCACCGTGGTAGGGATGGCGCCGCGCGCGGCGGTGCTGGCCGGCAAGGTGTCCGCGGTGCTGCAGACCGGCGGTCTGCTGGCCGATCTGACCGTGGCCGAGACCGTCCGGCTGATCTCGTCCACCTTCACCGACCCGCGGCCGGTCGACGAGGTGATGGCCCGGGCGGGGATCTCGTCGCTGGCCAGCAGGCGGGTGTCCAAGTGCTCCGGCGGGGAGCAGCAGCGGTTGCGGTTCGCCCTGGCACTGCTGCCCGACCCGGAGGTGCTGATCCTGGACGAACCCACCGCCGGCATGGACGTGGCTGCGCGTCACGAGTTCTGGGACACCATGCGTGCCGACACCGCCTCCGGACGAACCGTGGTGTTCGCCACCCACTACCTGGAGGAGGCCGACTCCTTCGCCGAGCGGATCGTGATGATCAGCAGGGGAAAGGTGGTGGCCGACGGGACGACCAGCGAGATCCGCGCCCAGAGTTCGGGCCGCACCATCTCGGCCGAAATCCCCTCACAGGACATCGATTCCTGGCTCGCGCGGGTGCGGGGGATCCCGGGGGTGACGGGGGTGGCCGAGCGCGGCCGGCGCGTCGAGATCACCGCATCCGACACCGATGCGGCGGCACTCGTGCTGCTGCGCGACCTCGGCGCCCGGAACCTGGAGATCGCCGCACCCACCCTGGACAGCGCCTTCCTCACGCTGACCGGGGAGCATCTGCCGCCGGGCTCGCGCACCGATGACGGCGCCGATCCCGGCACCTCCGACGCCGGGGCGGTGACGGGATGAACGTGACCTACCTCGGCCTGGAACTCAAGCGCTTCCTGCGCGACGTCATGGGTGTCTTCTTCACGGCGGTACTCCCGGCATTCCTGTACGTGATCTTCGGCGCGGCGCAGTCGTGGTCCAAGGAATCGGTCGGCAACGGCAACGTGGCCTGGTACGTGATGATCTCGATGGCCGCGTACGGCGCCGTCACCGCCACGGTGTCCGTCGGCGGATCGGCCGCGGTGGAGCGGATGCAGGGCTGGGGCAGGCAACTCGGGCTCACCCCGATGCGGGACTCCACCTTCGTGGTCACCAAGGCCATGGTGGCGATGATCATCGCGTGCATCCCGGTCGGGCTGATCTACATCATCGGGGCGCTGACCGGCGCGCAGGCCACCGCGGCGGCATGGGTCGTCGGCGCGATCATCGTGCTGGTCGGCGCGGCGATCTTCTCCATCTACGGGCTGATCTTCGGGCTGGCGTTCCGCAGCGAGTCCGCGGTCGGCGCCGCCAGCGGGTCCCTGGTGATCCTGGCGTTCCTGGGCAACATCTTCTTCCCGCTGTCCGGCACGCTGCTGACGATCGCCACGTTCACCCCGCTGTACGGGTACGTGTCGCTGGCCCGGCGGCCGCTCACGGAGGGATACATCCTCAACGGCACCGAGAGTTCGACGATGCTGTACGAGCCGCTGTGGCAGCCGATCACCAACATGATCATCTGGACGCTGATCTTCGCGGCGCTGGCGATCGCGGCGGTGCGGGTGGGCAGGCGTCGGCAGTAGATCGGTCAGCGGTGGCCCTGTGGCGATGGCCCTGTCGCGATGGCCCCTGTCGCGATGGCCCCTGTCGCGATGGCTCCGTCGCGATGGCTCTGTCGCGATGGGCTCTGTCGCGATGGCTCTGATCGAGAGTGGAGTTCTGTCCGAGTGCCGTGAGTTCCGTCGTCATCGCCGACACGGTGAACCCGACGGCCGGCGCCGATCTCGATGGACAGAACTCCACTCTCGATCAGAGCCTGCGGCGAGGGCACCCGGGAGCGGAGCGAACGGCAAGCACTCGCGCCCTCAGGTGCGGGCGTCCTTGTCGACCAGGTAGGCGACCCGGCGCACCAGCGCGCGTGGGGCGAGCTTGGCGGCGGCCGCGACCCCCTTGTACAGCGCGCCGGGCACCACCAGCGGCTTCCCGGACCGCAGTGCCTGCATCGATTCCGTCACCACCGTGTCCACGTCGACGTACAGCACCTCCGGCTTGCCCGCCATGTCGATGTCCGCCCGGTCGTGGAACTCGGTGTGCACGAACCCCGGACACACGGCGACCATCCGAACGCCGGTGCCGCGCAACGACATCGCGATGCCTTCGCTGAACGAGATGACCCATGCCTTGGACGCCGAGTAGGCCGATCCCCGGCCGGGCAGCATGCCCGCGACCGAGGCGATGTTGATCACGCCGCCATGCCGTCGGGCGATCATCCCTGGCAGCGCGGCGTGGGTGAGCAGCATGACGGCGGTGACGTTCAGGTCCAGCTGCTCCCGGAGCTCCGCGTCCGTGGCGCCCAAGAATCCCTTGCCGAGCCCCTTGCCGGCGTTGTTGATCAGCAGGTCCACCGGACGGCCCTGATCCCGCAGCCGCGCCTCGACCCGCGAGCGTTGCTCGGGATCGGTCAGGTCGGCGGGCAGGATCTCCACCCCGGGGGCGCCGACCTCCAGCAGGTCCGGCCGGGCCGCCTCCAGCCGCTTCGCGTCCCGGGCGACCAGCACCAGGTGGTGGCCGTCGGTGGCCAGCCGGCGGGCGAAGGCGGCGCCGATGCCCGCGGAGGCGCCGGTGATCAGAACGGTACCCATGTAGCCGACCTTAGCCGTCCCGCGCGTTGCGGCCCGTCAGAACGCGGCCTCCGGTACCTCCATCAGCGAGGTGTCGGCGGCCTCGACGATTGCGCGGCGAGTGGTCAGCTCGGGCAGCACGTTCCGGGCGAACCAGCGCGCAACCGCGAGCTTTCCGGTGTAGAAGGCGGTGTCGCCCTCCGAGGCGGTTCCGGAATCCAGAGCCGCCTGCGCCACCGTGGCCTGCCGCAGCAGCAGGTAGCCGATCAGCACGTCGCCGGCGCTCATCAGCAGCGTCACCGCGTGTTCGCCGACCCGGTAGACCGAGGCCGGATCGCTCTGGGACGCCATCGCGTAGCCGACCAGCCGGCCGACCATCATCTGCAGGTCCTCGGACGCCGTCGCCAGCAGGGCGAGCTCCTCCTTGAACCTTCCGTCACCGCCTCTCGCCCCCGCGCTGCCGGACTGCGCCGTGGTGAGGAACTCGGCGATCTCCCCGGCCACCGTCGCCAGCGCGGTGCCGTTGTTCCGCACGATCTTGCGGAAGAAGAAGTCCTGCGCCTGGATCGCCGTGGTGCCCTCGTACAGGGTGTCGATCTTGGCGTCCCGGATGTACTGCTCGATCGGATAGTCCTGGGTGTAGCTGGAGCCGCCGAACGTCTGCAGGGACAGCGCCAGGTTCTCGTAGGCCCGCTCGCTGCCCACCCCCTTGACCACCGGCAGCAGCAGGTCGTTGACCTTGCGCGCCAGCTCGACATCCCCGTCGCCGGCGGCGATCCGGTCCTGCCAGGACGCCGTGTACAGGTACACCGCGCGCAGCCCCTCCGCGTAGGCCTTCTGCCGCATCAGGATCCGTCGCACGTCCGGGTGGTGGATGATCGTCACCCGCGGGGCCGTCTTGTCCGCCTGACGGGTCAGGTCGGCCGACTGCACGCGCTCCCTGGCGTAGGCGAGGGCGTTCAGGTATCCGGTGGACAGGGTGGCGATGGCCTTGGTGCCCACCATCATGCGCGCGTATTCGATCACCTGGAACATCTGCGCGATGCCGTCGTGTTCGTCCCCCAACAGGTACCCGACCGCCGGGCGGCCGTGTTGGCCGAAGGTCAGCTCGCAGGTGTTGGAGACCTTCAGGCCCATCTTGTGCTCGACGCCGGTGACGTAGACGCCGTTGCGCTCGCCCAGCTCGCCGGTCTCCGGGTCGAACAGCACCTTGGGCACGATGAACAGGCTCAATCCCTTGGTGCCGGGCCGGGTCTCGATGCCGGGGCCCTCCGGCCGGGCCAGCACCAGGTGGATGATGTTGTCGGTGAGGTCGTGCTCGGCCGAGGTGATGAACCGCTTGACGCCCTGAAGGTGCCAGGAGCCGTCGGGCTGCAGGATGGCGCGGGTGCGGCCGGCGCCCACGTCGCTGCCGGCGTCCGGCTCGGTGAGCACCATGGTGGCGCCCCAACCGCGCTCGATCATGGTGCGCGCCATCGTCTGCTGCTCCGGCGTGCCGTTGCGGTGGATGACGGTGGCGAAGTTGGGGCCGCCCGAGTACATGTGCAGCGCCGGGTTCGCGCCCAGCAGCAGTTCGGCGGCGGCCCAGCGCAGGGACGGGGTGGCGCCGTATCCGCCCAGGTCGTCCGGAAGCTCCAGTCGCCACCACTCGCCGTCCCGCATCGCCTGGTACGAGCGGTGGAACGACTCGGGCAGCGGCGCGGTGTGCGTCTCGGGGTCGAAGACGGGCGGGTTGCGGTCGCCGTCCACGAAGGAGGCCGCGACCGGTCCGGTCGCCACCGTCTCCAGTTCGTGCAGCACGCCGCGGGCGGTGTCGGCGTCCAGATCGGATCCGCCCCTGCCCAGGTAGGCGTCGGCGCCGTACACCTCGAACAGGTTGAACTCGAGATCGCGGAGGTTGGAGCGGTAGTGGCTCATGGCGCTCTCCAGGGTGTCGGGGCCGTGGGCGGCCGGGGCCGGCTCCGTCGACAAGTTACTCGCCGGTAACACCAGGCTATTACTGGTCAGTAACCTTCGCAAGGTGCGCAGCGGGGCCGACGGACCGCGGTGCCGCTGGACCCGACGGGGGTCGGTGGGTGACGATGCCCTCGATGACGCCCCCGCCCTCGCACACCCGGACCGCGCACCGGCGACCCCCGGACCGGTTCCACGCCCGGGTCCGGGGGGTGGCGCTCACCTGCCTGGCCGCGGTCGTCGTGTCCGGGTGCACCACTCCGCCGCCGACGCCGCCCGGGCCCCCCGGTGACGTCACGGGCTCCACCGTGTCGCCGACGCCCTCGGGGCCGCAGGGAACCGGGTTGATCCCGCCCGACAGCGTGACCGGGAGCGCCGAGCAGAGCGTCACCAGCTCCGGGCCGGTGGGCCCGCCGGCCGCCCCTGCGGCCGCCACCCTGGCCTGGCTGTCCGGGTCGTCGACCGGCGGTGGCATCGTGCTGGACACCGATGCCGGTCGGCGCTGGCAGGGCCGCACGCCGGGCGAGTACGCGTTGCTCGGCAAGGACGGGTACTCCTGGTTCGGTCCGGACGGATCCATGGTCGGGTGCACCGGCGACGGGGCGTGCGTCGGTGTGGACGGCCAGGGTCGTGTCGCCGTCACGACCGGCCACGGCTCACCGCGACTGGTCTACGGCGCCGACGGCGACGTTCTCGGCAGGTTCGGTCCGAAGGGGAAGCCGATGTCGACCCCCGCCAACCCGCCGAGCCTGAACCACGCGCTGTCCGACAGCGGCGTCGACGTGTCCACGCTGGTCAACCGCGCCACCCTGGGTGCGCCGTTCGCCGGCGGTGCCACCGGGGATCCGCACCTGATCACCGCCGGTGGCGTGCGCCTGACCACCCAGCGCGTCGGGCAGTTCGTGGCGCGCGGTGGGGATCCGGCGCACGCCATCCAGCTGCAGTTCAAGCCGATGGCGCACCGGGAGGACGTCTCGGTGGTGTCGGGCGTGGCGATCGGCGCCGGCGACGACACCATCACCGTAAGCATGACGGGAGCCCTGGCCATCGACGGGACGGCCCGGCAGCGCCGGTCCGGCTTCGACCAGGTGACCCTGCCCTCCGGTGTGACGATCGGACGGTGGCCGCCGGACGCGCTGCGCGTGGTGGACGTCGCCGTGGTGTGGCCGGACGGTGGATCGGTGGTGCTGGCGGCGAATCCGGCGTTGGGGATGACGGTGGTCGCTCACCTGAACCCGGTGGCCTCGGCGGTCGGCCTGTTCGGGGCCGGTGGTCAGGGAGTGGGACCCGATCTGCTGTCCCGCAGCGGGATCTCCGAGGACACCGACAAGGTGATCTCGTCCTGGAAGGTCAGCGGCGGCGAGCGGCTGTTCGCCGCCGCACCCGAGTCGATGCCCGGCTTCCCGCAGAAGACCGTGACGCTAGATCCGAACGCCAAGCAGATGGCGGAGCACGAGTGCATCTCGAAGGGGCTCCGGCATGCCGAGGACATCGCCGCCTGCGCATTCGACGTCGCGCTCACCGGCGACTCCGGCTTCGTGGCCGGGCACGCCGCG
>JBIQML010000079.1:0-12137 GCA_044463405.1 Nakamurella lactea
GTGGACTCGTTGCGCGCGATCAGCACGTTGCTGGGCTTGACGTCCAGGTGCACCAGGCCGTGGGCATGCAGGGCGTCCAGCGCCGAGGCGACCTGTCCCAGCAGCGGCATCACCCGGCGCGGCGCCGGCGGCCCGGAACGGATCACCTCCGACAGGTCGGTGCCGTCAACCAGCCGCATGGCGATGAACAGGATGGGGCCGACCTCGCCCACGTCGTACAGCGGCACGATGTTCGGGTGGTCGATGGCCGAGGCGGCGCGTGCCTCCTCGACGAACCGGCCCCGGAACTCGGGGTCGGCGGAGAGCTCGTCGCTGATCACCTTCAGGGCGACGGCCCGGCCGAGGCGCTGGTCGGTCGCCCGGTAGACGACGCTCATCCCGCCGTGGCCCAGCGGCGGGCCCACCAGGTAGTGGCCCAGCTGCCGGCCGGTCAGGCCGCTGCCCGCGGTGCTCACCCGACACAGGGTAGAGCCCCGCCGCCCCGCATGGATCAACATCCCAGGCATGCATGAAGGTTGTCCCACCAGCCCCGGCATTCACATTTCCGCAAGGTTCGCGCATGCCACGGAAGTTGATCCATGCGGAGGCCCGGTGGCGGGCGCCCGGGCACCGGCGACCCTAGGATTCCGCGCATGGCCAGTCACGCGCGGCGGCCGGTGCCGATCGAGCGGCGGGTGCTCAGCGGGCCCAACCTGTACTTCCCGTCACCGGCGATCAAGCTGACCCTCGATGCCCGCGCCGCCCTCGGCGCCGATGCCGGCGATGTGCTGGCCTGGCGGCGCGCCCTGCGGGTGCTGGGCACCGCGGTGGGACTTCCGGGTTCCGACGCGCGCCGCGGCGCGATCGCCGAGATCGCCGCTGCCCTGGTGCGGCGGGTCGCCGCCCGGATCCGGCGGCGGGTGCCGGCGGTGGCCGAGCCGGGCGACGACGACACGGTGATCGTCGCGTTCCCGTTCCGGATGCGCGGCACCGCCGAGGCGCTGGCCGATGCCGTGGCGGCCGCGTTCGCCGAGATCACCGCCGCGGCAACGACTCCCGCCGGAGCGCAGGCCACGGTCGGCCGGGCGCTGGCCGATGCCGGCCGGGCGCTGTCCGGCGTCGACCCCGGCGAGGAGGTCCGGCCACTGCGCCCGGCGATCCCGGTGGTCGCCGTCACCGGCACCAACGGCAAGACCACCACCACCCGGCTGATCGCCCACCTGCTGGCCGCCGCCGGGCACGTCCCGGGCTGGTCGTCCACCGACGGCATCGTGATCGACGGGACCACCGTGCAGACCGGCGACTGGTCGGGCCCGGGGGGCGCCGCCCGGGTGCTCGCCGACCCGACGGTGACGGTGGCGGTGACGGAGACCGCGCGCGGCGGCATCCTGTTGCGCGGCGTCGGCACCGCGGTCAACGACGTCTCGGTGGTGACGAACATCAGCGCCGACCACCTCGGCCTGCTGGGCGTGCACACCCTGGCGCAACTGGCCCGGGTCAAGTCGGTGGTGCCGCGGATCACCCGGCCGACCGGGTGGGCGGTGCTGAACGCCGACGACGACCTGGTGCTGGGCATGCGCACGGCCATCCGCGCCCGGCCGTGGCTGTACTCGACGGACCCGGCCAACCCGCACCTGACTGAGGCGCTGGAGGGCGGCGGGCGGGCGATCACCGTGCTGGACGGCACCGTGGTGGTGCTGCGCCGCGGGCTGGACCCGATCCCGGTGGCGGACCTGCACGAGATTCCGGTGACGATGGCCGGGGCGGCCCGGGCCAACGTGTCCAACGTGCTGGCGGCGACGGCGGCGGCGCTGGCCCTTGGCACGTCGCGGCGCGCGGTGCGGGGCGCCCTGGCGAGCTTCGCCTCCGATGCCGCGCACAACGCGGGCCGGCTGAACGCCTACGGCGTCGGGTCGGTGACGGTGCTGCTGGACATGGCGCACAACGAGGCGTCGCTGGCCTCCCTGGTGCAGGTGGCCGGGGCACTGCGGTCACCGTCCGGGCAGCTGGTGGCGGTGGTCTCGACGGCGGGCGACCGCACGGACGAGGCGATCCACGCGATGGGGGCGCTGGCGGCGCGGGCCGCGGATCGGCTGCTGATCGCCGGGAAGTCGAAGTACCTGCGGGGCCGGGCGCCGGGCGAGATGGAGGCGCTCTGGCGGGCCGGCGCCGCCGAGGCGGACGTCGGCGAGGTGCCGGTGGCCGGTGACGAGGTATCGGGGCTGGCCGCGGCACTGGACGGGTCGGTCGACGGCGGGGACCGGGCCAGCGAGCATTCCGGCGGGTCCCTGCCGGATGGCTCGGTGGTGGCGGTGTGCGCGCTGGAGCAGCGCTCCGGGCTGATCGCGGAGATCGAGCGGCGCGGCGGGCACGAGCTGGGCCCGGCGGAGATCGCCGCGCGGGTGGCCGCGGCCGATCCGTCAGCCGGTCCGTGAGCCGCCGATCCGTCAGCCGCCGGTCCGTGAGCCGTCGACCTGACCTCCGACCCCGGGTCCGTCCTATGCGGTCCGCCGCCGGACCCGCACGGCCCGCCCCACCCCCACCACCGGCGCGGCCCCACCGTCGACCGGGCACAGCACATACGGCCCGGCCGGCCGCCCGCGCAGGGTGCTCCGCAACGGGTGCACCCTGGCCCGCGTCCAGAGCAACTGCTGCTGCAGGGACGTCGACACCAGCATCCGCACCGGCCGGTACCGGCGGTCCGAGAAGCGCAGCCGGATCACCGTGGTGCCCCGGTGCACGACCCTGATCCGGTCCTTGCGCGCCGGCAGCGCCGGCCGGCTCACCGGGCCGCCGGCCACCGCTGCCAGGGCGAGCAGCTGCCGCAGGTGGCGCAGCACACCCCAGCCGATGGCCAGCAGCAGCACGATCAGCACCCCCGCCAGCACGGCGTCCGGCGTGCGCGGACCCACCACCACCCGATCCCACCCGGGCAGCACCCGGACGGCGATCGTGCTGCCGACCCGGGGATCGGCCCGGTCGGCGAGCGCGCATCCACCCACCGTCCCGGACTCGCCCTCGCCCCAGGTCACCGCGATCCTGGTGCGATCGCAGGACCGGCCGGCCCGATCCGGGTCGGCCGGGACGCTCGTCACCGACACCACGGTGGCCTGCACCCGGTCGGCCAGCCCCAGCCCCGCCGCGACGTTCGGGGCGAGCGCGATGCCCGCCGCCAGCACCGCCGCGAACAGCATCGCCAGGCATCCGGCCCTGAGCAAGATCTGGACGCGCGCGGGCCGCACCACCTGATCGTCCAGCGGGCCGACGGCCGCGGTATCCGGAACGGGCATGGCCTTGACGGTACGGCGGGCGGGGCAGCGAGCCGGCGAGAACCCGGCACGGGCAGGATGGCGGCATGCGTTCCGTCACCGAACACCGCCGGGTCGTCGCCGAGCTGCTGCCGCGCACCGACCCGGTCGAGCTCCCGCTGGCCGAGGCGCTGGGCCGGGTGCTGGCCGCCGACCTGATCGCCAGCATCGACCTGCCGCCGTTCGCGAACTCCGCCATGGACGGCTACGCGGTGCGCACCGGCGAGGTCGCCGAGCTGCCCGCGACCCTGCCGGTGTCCCGCGACATCCCCGCCGGCGCGGCGGATGTCGGGCCGTTGCGGCCGGGGACGGCGGCCCGGATCATGACAGGCGCGCCGGTGCCGGAGGGCACCGACCTGGTGGTGCCGGTGGAGCAGACCGACGGCGGCACCAAACACGTCCGCATCGAGGGCGTGCCCGATCGCCCGCACATCCGCCCCGCCGGTGACGACATTCGCGCCGGAACCACGCTGCTGCCGGCCGGTGCGATCCTGAACGCCGCCCAGATCGGTGCCGCGGCGGCGGTGGGATTCGCGACGCTGCCGGTGTTCCGGCCGCTGACCGTGCTAGTGCTGTCCACCGGGTCGGAGCTGGCCGAGCCCGGCGCGCCGCTGCGGCCCGGTCAGATCTACGAGTCGAACGGCGCCATGCTGGCGGCGGCGGTGACGCAGTCCGGGGCCATCGCCCGGACGGCGCACTTCGTGGCCGACGACGTGCCGGCGTTCCGTGCCGCGCTGGACCGCGCCGGTGGGGACTCTGCAGGCCCGGATCTGATCATCACCTCCGGCGGGGTGTCGGCGGGCGCGTACGAGGTGGTCAAGGACGCGCTGGCGGGCGGCGGGGTGGAGTTCGTCAAGGTGGCGATGCAGCCGGGCATGCCGCAGGGCGCCGGCCGGGTGGGCGGCGTGCCGATCGTGACGCTGCCCGGCAACCCGGTCAGCTCCTACGTCTCCTTCGAGGTGTTCGTCCGGCCGGCGATCCGGGCTGCCATGGGCTTCGCGTCACCGGAGCGTCCGGTGGTGCGCGCCCCGCTGTCGGAGCCCCTGGACTCCCCTGCCGGCAAGCGGCAGTTCCGGCGCGCGACCCTGGATGCGGTGGCCGGCACGGTCGCCCCGTTCGGCGGCGCCGGCTCGCACCTGCTGGCCGCGCTGGCCGGCGCGGACTCGCTGCTGGTGGTGCCCGAGGAGGTCGATCACCTGGACGCGGGCGAGGTCGTGGACGTCTGGATGCTGGAGGGCTGACCGCGCCCGGCGACGGTACCGTCGCGGGTATGAGCACGCTGGATGACTGGATCGTCGACGCCTGCGACGCGCTGGGCCTGTCCGGCAACTCGCTGCCGCGCGACCTGCGGGATGGCCTGCTGGACCTGACCAAGGACGTCGCGCACGGCGTGGCCCGACCGGCCGGCCCGCTGACCACCTTCCTGGTGGGGCTGGCGGTCGCCGGCGGGACGGCGCCGTCCACGGCCATCGACCGGCTGACCCAGCTGGCCGGCACCCGGGCGGCGGAGCAGGAGCAGCAGGATCGCGCGGCCGAGCGGCAGCCGGCCCCCGAGGGCGGGCCGGATGTGGCGGGTTCGACATGAACCTGCTGTCCTGGATCCTGTTCGGCATCCTGGCGGGCTGGCTGGCCGCCGTGGTGGTCCGCGACCAGCGACCGCGCGGCTGCCTGACCAACATGGTGACGGGCATCCTGGGTGCGCTGATCGGTGGCTTCGTCTACCGGCTGGCGACCGGCCAGTCGTGGAACTACCGGTTCGACCTGCCGAGCTTCGGGGTCGCCGTGCTGGGCGCGATCGCGCTGATCCTGATCATCAACCTGGCCACCCGGCGGGTGCCGCCCCGCCGCTGATCGCGGCAACCGGACACCATGCGGCGGCGCCGGTGCCGGAGCACACTGGGCTCATGGGCAGCGAGCACGACCTCGGCGGCGATCCGGTCTGCTGGCTGAACCGGGTGTGCGAGAGCTGCGGCCGGTTCATCGGTGACGAGTTCGCCGACGTGTGCGAGCATTGCGGCGCGGCCCGCTACGACGATGCGCCGGCCGTCGACCCGGAGCCGCCCGCCAGCAGGTAGCGTCGTGCTCCGGCTCCCCGCCGCTCAGCCGGTCTCCAGCTCCTCCGCGCCGCCGGCCTGCGCCACCCGCCCGATGGTCTCCAGCTCGTCCCACACCGCTCGGGCCCGATCCACGCACAGCACCACCAGGTCGCCCGGGTTGGCCAGCGACACCGCCACCCTGGTGGACTCGATCTCGTCCAGCACGATGTCCAGGGCGCGCACCCGGCCGCCGTCGGCCTGCGCGGCCCGCACCCCCTGCGCGATCAGCTCCGCGGCCTCTCCCGGTTTCCGTCCGCGCAGCCGCTCGTCCTCCCGCACGATGATCCGGTCGAAGTGCTTGCCCGCCTCGGCGCCCAGGTCGACCATGTCGGAGTCGCGCCGGTCGCCGGCGGTGGCCACCACGCCGATCCGTTGCGGGCGTTCCAGTCCCGCCACGTCGTCGAAGAACTTGTCCACGAAGTCGCCCAGCGCCACCATGGCCGGCGCGTTGTGGCAGTAGTCCACGATCACCTTGATGCCCTGCACCTCGATCATGTTCATCCGGCCGGGCGCCTGGTAGTAGCTCGGGGTGAACGAGCGCAGCCCGGCCCGGATGTCGTGCAGGTGAGCGCCGGCGCAGTAGGCAGCAGCCGCCGCGGCCATCGCGTTCTGCACGTTGAACATCGCCTTGCCACCGAACGTGGCCGGCAGCAGATGCGTGTAGGCCAGCGGCATCCGGCGCCGGCCGTGCACCAGCACGATCAGGTCGCCCAGCTCGCCCGGCTCCAGCACGACGGCCTTGCCGCCATGCCGGCAGTGGTCCTCGATCATCCGGTTGCGGGGCGTGATGGAGAACCAGGTGATCTCCCCCGAGCAGGCCCGCCGCATGCCGGCCACCAGCTCGTCGTCGGCGTTCAGCACCGCGTCACCGCTCTTGGGTACCGCCTCCACGATCACCTGCTTGACCTTGGCCAGCTGCTCCACCGAGTCGATGCCGCGCAGCCCCAGGTGATCCGGTGCGACGTTCAGCACCACCGCGACATCGTTGCGCTGGTATCCCAGGCCCTCCCGCAGGATCCCGCCGCGCGCCACCTCGAACACCGCGAAGTCCACCCGCGGGTTCTGCAGCACCATCCGAGCCGACCGCGGTCCGGACGCGTCGGCCCGGATCACCAGCCGGTCGTCGATCACCACCCCGTCGGTGGAGGTCATGCCGACCTTGCGCCCCATGCCGCGGAAGATGTGCGCGATCATCCGCGCGGTGGTGGTCTTGCCGTTGGTCCCCGTCACCGCCACGATCGGAATCCGGGACGCGCTGCCGGACGGAAACAGCAGGTCCACCACCGGTTTCGCGACGTACTGCGGATCCCCCACGGTCGGGTGGGTGTGCATCCGGAAGCCTGGCGCCGCGTTGACCTCGCAAATGCCGCCACCGGTCTCGCGCACCGGCTGGGTGATGTCCGGGCACAGGAAGTCGATGCCGGCGATGTCCAGACCCACCACCCGGGCGGCCTCCTCGGCGATGTCGACGTTGTCCGGGTGCGCCTCGAAGGTGCGGTCGATGGCGATGTCGCCGGTGGACATGTTGCCGGTCAGCGCCAGCTTGACCATCTGGCCGCGCGTCGGCACCGAGTCCATCTCGAATCCCTGCGCCCGAACGAGTTCGACGGCGGTCGCGGTGACATCGATGCGAGTGAGCACCTTCTCGTGCCCGACGCCGCGCCGCGGGTCGGCGTTGGTGATGTCCACCAGCTCGGCCACCGTGTGCGTGCCGTCGCCGATCACGTGCGCCGGGACCCGCTCGGCGATGGCGACCATGTTGCCGCCGATCACCAGCACCCGGTAGTCCCGCCCGGAGATGAACGACTCGACGATCACGTCGCCGCGCCGGGACTGGTCGTAGGCCTCGGTGAACGCAGCCGTCACCTCATCGTCGCTGGTGAGGTTGATCGCCACCCCGCGACCGTGGTTGCCGTCCAACGGTTTGACCACCACCGGGTACCCGATACGCCGGGCGATCCGCACCGCGTCGTCCACCCTGCGGACCACCTCGGAGGCCGGAACCGGAAGGCCGGCGGCGGCCAGCAGCCGGTTGGTGAGCTCCTTGTCGGAGGCGATGTCCACCGCCAGCGAACTGGTCAGGGACGTCATGGTGGCCCGGATGCGCTGCTGGTGCATGCCCTGCCCGAGCTGCACCAGCGACGCGGAATTCAGGCGCTGCCAGGGAATGTCGCGGCTGGTCGCCTCCTCCAGGATCGCCTGGGTGGACGGCCCGAAGGCGACTCGCTGGCTGGTGCGCAGGAAACCGTCGTGCTCGGCGGCGAAGTCGAACCCGTCCTCGGGGGTGATCAGGTGGTTCACCAGCCGGACGGCGAGCCGGCCGGCCAGCATGGCGACGGTCTCGTCCAGGTAGCCGTAGATCACGTTGTACACGCCGTACTCGCCGGTGGAGCGGGTCTTGCCGCGGGTGATCTCGTGCCCCGCGGTGCGCTGCAACTCCAGCGCCACGTGCTCGCAGACGTGACCGGCCCAGGTGCCCTCGCGAAGCCGCTCCACGAAGCCGCCGTCCCGGCCGCGGGAGCACTGGTGATCGCCCAACCCCGGCAGCAGCTCCAGCAGCGCCTCGGTGAAGCCGGGCAGGGTGTCGGTGGGCTCCTCCTCGAGGGCGCCCAGGTCGACCACCATCCGCACGGCCTGGTCGTAGGAGTAGTAGTTCGGGCCCCGGTACACCCGCATGTCCCTGATCCGGACCTCGCGCGGCGCCGTCTCGGCGGCCGGCCCGGCGTCCGGGCGGGGGTCGGCAGGCGGTGACGGCTGATCGGTCTGACGCTGATCGGTCACTGGCGGGCCCCTTCCGGTGACGGGCAGGCACGGGCGGACACTGGCAGTCGCTGTGCGCTGATTCTGCCCCCGCCGGGCCGGCGGTGCCGGGCGAGCGAGCTTGCGGGACCGCGAGGGGCCCGGTCAGTCGGAGGCCTGCGGGCGGCGGCGCAGTTCCCTGGTGGTGACGGCGGCACCCTCGGCGGCGATCCTGCGGGAACGGGGGCGGGTGCCTGCCGGAACGTCGGACAGCGTGGTCACCGACGGCGGCCCGGACGCGTCGCCGAGCCCGGGAGCGGACCGGAGCCGTCGCTCCGCCAGGTCGAACACCGCACCGCGGGGCAGGGTGTGCAGCCGCACGTCGGACAGCAGCAGCGGTTGGGTGCCGGTGGCCGTGTACGCGGTGGTCACCATCCCGGCACCGTCGACGATCGTCACCACGCCGCGCCCGATCACCTCCAGGGTGCGGTCCGGGCGGACGATCGCCGCGGTGTCCTCGTCGATCCCCACGCCGAGCTGCGCGGGGTTCGCCGCCACCAGCGCCAGCAGCCGGCCGAACCGGTTGCGCTGGGTGAAGTGCTGATCGACGATCACCCCCGGCAGCAGGCCGAGTCCCTGCGAGACCTGGCCGACCCGGAACTTCGGGGTGGCGCCGCTGCTGCCGAACGAGACCATGTGCTCGGAGCAGATGCTCGCGCCGGCGGACGTCCCGGCGACCAGCGCGCCCCGCCGGTGCGCGCTCCGGATGGCCTCTCCCAGCGGGGTGCCGACCACCAGCGCGGCCAGCTTGGTCTGGTTACCGCCCGTCATGAACACCGCGGACGCCCGGTCCACGGTCGCCGCGATGCCCCGGTCCGCCGCCTGCTCCCGGCTCTCCGGCCGGATCCCCACCACGTCGGCGACCCCCAGATCCGTGAAGACCTGCAGGTAGGCGTGGGTGATCTCGTCACCGAGCGAGGACGCGGTGGACAGCACCACCACGTGCGCCTGCGAGCCGCCGGCCAGCGCGACCACCTGACGCAGCACGGTCCGGTGGCCGACCTTGTCCTCGGCGCCGCCGATCGGCATCACGACGCCGCACGACTGGGGAGCGGTGGCTGGATCGGTCACCGGACCACGGTAATGGGTCCGGCGAGCGGGGCTCAGCCCAACTGTCCGGACGCCCGCTCCGGGTGGATCCGGATCACCACCCGCCGGTCCCGGATCATCGCCGCCCGGTAGTCGTCCCAGTCCGGGTGCTCGCCCGAGATGCAGCGGTAGACATCGTCCAGCAGGGGCAGCGCCTCCGGCTGGTCGACGATCTCCGCGCGGCCGTCGATCTGCACCCACGGGCCGTAGAAGCCGTCGGTGAACACCAGCACCGAGGCCCGCGGGTCCCGGCGCAGGTTGCGCACCTTGGCCAGCATGGCGCGGCTGGAGATGACCACGGCACCGTCCAGCACCCCGCTGTTGACCGGCGAGGACTGCAGGCCGCCGGACGCTCGACGGGTGGTCAACACGCAGCGGTGGTGCTCGGTGGCGAACGCGACGG
Organism: Nakamurella lactea; assembly: GCA_044463405.1. Taxonomy (GTDB): domain Bacteria; phylum Actinomycetota; class Actinomycetes; order Mycobacteriales; family Nakamurellaceae; genus Nakamurella; species Nakamurella lactea_B. The sequence goes on from JBIQML010000079.1 coordinate 9,675, forward strand.
CGTCGGAGAGGTCCATCCACCCAGTGTCGCGCGCCACGCCGCGCCGGCCGTCCCCGGGTGTCCGCCGCGAGGCGGGATCCTCTCGCCGGCCCCGAGCAGCGCATCCGCACCGGGACCAACCGCATCATCCGCAGGTCGGGCGGCCGCCCGGCCGAAGGATTTCCGCACAAGGCGGGTTGCGGCGGGCGGATTGTGGGCACTCCCACTGGGACAAGGGAGGCTTCATGATCACCATCGGTGTCATTCTGCTCATTCTCGGCTTCATCTTCGGCATTCCGATCCTGTGGTCGATCGGCATCCTGCTGATCGTCATCGGGGTCATCTTCTGGATCCTCGGCGCCACCGGCCGCGCCATCGGCGGCCGTCGCTACTGGTACTAGTCCGCGTGTACCAGTAGCAGGCGGCGGTCTCGGCGGCGCCGGGACGCTACGGTGAAGGTCGCGCCGCGACCGCGGGTCGCGCAGCGGAACCCGACCCGGAAGGACCGCCGCAGCCCCTCATGGCATCCACGTCCCCCTCCGCAGTGCGGCACGCCATCGACCTGGTGCGCGCGACGGTTCCGCCGATGCATCCCAGCGGACGCCCGGTGGTGGCCGCCGTCGCCGGCGGCGCGCTGGCCCTCCGCACGCTGCTGCGCGGTCTGGGCCTACGCCGGGTGGGCGCGGTCGCCGGGCGAGCTGGCCTGCTCGCCGCGGCCGGGTCGGCGCTGTTCTTCCGGATGCCCCGCCGGGTGCCGCCGACCGACGCCGCGCTGGTGGTGGCACCCGCCGACGGGGTGATCGCGCAGATCAGCCGGGCCGTGCCGCCGGCCGAGACCGGGCTCGGTGGCGAGCGCACCCGGGTGTCGATCTTCCTGTCGCTGCTGGACGTGCACGTGCAGTACGCGCCGGCGACGGGCACCGTCCGCGCGGTGCACTATCACCCGGGCGAGTTCCTGTCCGCCGACCTGGACAAGGCGTCGGAGGCGAACGAGCGCAATTCGCTGGTGATCGCGCCGGCCGGCGGCGGGGATGACCTGGTGGTGACGCAGATCGCCGGGCTGCTGGCGCGCCGCATCGTCTGCGACCTCGAGCCGGGCCAGGCGCTGCGCACCGGCGAGGTGTACGGGCTGATCCGGTTCGGGTCCCGGCTGGACACCTACCTGCCGCCCGGCGCGGATCCCCTGGTCCGGATCGGTCAGCGCGCGGTCGGCGGCGAGACCGTGCTGGCGCAGCTGCCCGGGACGAGCGATGCCTGAGGCGCCCGTCACCGCCGGGGGTCGTTGATGGCCACCGTCCCGGCCGTCCGGTTCCTGCCCAACGCGATCACCGTGCTGGCGGTGTCCTCCGGGCTGACCGCGGTCGCCTTCGCGCTGCAGACGTCGCTTCCCGGGCACTACACGTACGCCATCGGAGCCATCGCGCTGGCGGCGATCCTGGACTCCCTGGACGGGCCGGCCGCGCGGCTGCTGCGGGCGCAGAGCCGGGTCGGCGCCGAACTGGACTCGCTGTCCGACGCGATCTCGTTCGGGGTCGCCCCGGCGCTGCTGCTCTACATCTGGAACCTGGAGGGCCATACCCTCGGCTGGGCCGCGTGCCTGGTCTACGCGGTGTGCACGGTGCTGCGCCTGGCCCGGTTCAACTCCTTCCTGGACATCGCCCCCAAGCCGTGGGCGAAGGGGTTCTTCACCGGGGTGCCGTCGCCGGCCGGGGCGCTGCTGGCCACCGTGCCGCTGCTGATCACCATCCGGTTCGGCGAGGGGCCCTGGTCCAGCGTCTGGGCGGTGGGCGCCTGGGCGATCGTGATGGGGCTGCTGATGGTGTCCCGGCTGCCCACCATCGCGCTCAAGTCCGTGCGGGTGCCGCCGCACCTGATCGTGCCGCTGCTGGTGCTGCTGGTGATCGGCGTGGCCGCGCTGTTCTACGAGCCGCACCTGATCCTGCTGATCGGGCTGATCATCTACCTGCTGCACCTGCCGTACGCGGGATGGAAGTACCGGTACCTGCGGCATCACCCGGAACTGTGGGACGGCGAGGACCGGCGCCGGGTGGCGCGGGCCAACCGGCGGCCGCTGCGGCTGGGGGTGCGCATGCCGCGGCGGCGCAGGGTCGCGGGGCGGGCGTCCGACGGCAGCCCGCTGTCGCGTCAGCGGCGGGTGGGGGCCCGCAGGGTGGTGCGGATGCCGCGGCGGCGCCGCTACCGGTGACGGAGTTCGGGCACCCACCCGCCGCCGGCCGCCGGTCCCTGTCCCGTGATCGAGCACCCGTCTTGCAAACCGAGCACCTCGGATCACGAGTGCTCCGTTCCGAAACCTGGTGCTCGATCAACAGCCGGAACCGAATCGAGCGCCAGGTTTGGGCGGAATAGCCGGAATCGGCTGGGACGAGCAAGATGCGGAGCCCGGGACCTGATCGAGCACCCGTCTTGCCAACCGAGCACCTCGGATCACGAGTGCTCCGTTCCGAAACCTGGTGCTCGATCAAC
>JBIQML010000080.1:0-1547 GCA_044463405.1 Nakamurella lactea
TCCACCGCGGCGGCCCGACGTGCTAGCTGCCGCTATCGACCACGCGCTGGATCAGGATCCCGCTCTGGCCGGCGGTGGGCAGGTCCTTGAACGAGTGCACGGCGACGTCGATCCTGCCGTCCAGCAGCGCCTCTCGGACGGCGGTGACGAAGACGCCGGTGCCGCCGATCCGGGTGAGCGGGCCGCGGTCCGTGTCACCGCGGGTGGTGATGCTCACCAGTTCAAAGGGCCGACCCCCCGCGGCAAGATGCTCGCCGACCTGCCGGGACTGCGCCATGGCCAGCGCGCTTCCCCTGGTGCCGATCCGCAGTGCGGGGCCGGTCATCATGCCGGGACCGTCCCGGCGATCCCGGATGCGGCAAGCAGACCTGGTTCGATACCGGTGTCGCGCCAGTCGGCGGCCGAATCGGCACCCGCCGTGGTCGGTCGCCGCTGCCGGCCGCGGCAGCAGTCGGGCGGGCAGGTATCCGGCCGGGGCGGCAGCGCGGTCGACGATCCGATCCGTTCCGCTCGGCGATCCAGCCGCTCGACGACGAGATCGGCCAAGCCGGAGACGAAATCGCGGTGAACGCCGGGCGTGGCGACTCGCCGGAACCAGATGCCGTGCTCGGAGGCGATCTGGGCGGCCTCGGTGTCCAGGTCCCAGATCACCTCCATGTGGTCGGAGACGAAGCCGATCGGCACCACGACCACGCCGCGGATCCCGGTGGCGGCCAGGTCGGTGATCACGTCACCGATATCCGGTTCCAGCCAGGGGATCTCGGGTGGCCCGGAACGGGATTGGTAGACCAGCATCCACTCCGGCCGGCCGGCGGCCGCCGATCCGGCGGCGTGGGCGTCGAGCGCCCTTCGCATGACCTCGGCGCAGGCGGCCAGGTGCTGCTCGACGTAGAGCCTGCCATCGTCGGCGGTGCCCGAGGCGTCCGCCATGGACACCGGGATCGAGTGGGTGGTGAACAGCACGCGCATCTGGTCGGGGCGCAGCCCGTCGGCTGCAGCGCGCCGCAGCGCCGCCGATAGCCCCTCCGCGAACGGTCCGAGGAATCCCGGATGATCGCAGTACGGTCGCAGCTTGTCGATGCGTAGCCGGCCGACCAGGCCGGTGCCGGCGAGGGCGGCGCCGAAGTCCTCCCGGTACTGCCGGCAGGACGAGTAGCTGGAGTACGCGGACGTGGCGACCCCGAGCAGCGTGCGCAGCCCGGCGTCGTGGGCGTCCCGAAGTGCGTCGGCCAGGTACGGAGCCCAGTTCCTGTTGCCCCACAACACCGGCAGGTCGATGCCGCGCGAGCGCAGTTCGGCCTGAAGGTGCTCCCGCAGTTCCCGGTTCTGGGCGTTGATGGGGGACACGCCGCCCAGCGCCAGGTAGTGCTCGGCCACCGCGGCGAGGCGCTCGTCGGGCACGCCGCGGCCGCGGGTGACGTTGCGCAGGAAGGGCATCACGTCGTCCGGCCCCTCCGGACCGCCGAACCCCGCCAGCAGCACCGCGTCGTAGGGCGCCCATGGTTCGTTCGGCGCTGCGTGACCGTCCCCTGCGACTTCGTCGCAGC
>JBIQML010000080.1:1647-11984 GCA_044463405.1 Nakamurella lactea
CGGCGCCCGTGGTTCGTTCGGCGCTGCGTGACCGTCCCCGGCGACTTCGTCGCAGGGGGCCCGGTCAGCTCCGGCCTCACTCACGCAAGCACCTCGGCGACTCCGGACGGATCGATCCTCCGTCCGGTGAAGAAGGGCGTCTCCAGCCGCACGTGGCGCCGGGTCGCGGACACCCGCAGGTGGCGCATCATGTCCACGATCCGCTCCAGCCGATCCGCCTCGATGGCCAGCAGCCACTCATAGTCGCCCAGCGCGAACCCCGCGACGGTGTTCGTGGCCACATCGGGGAAGTCCCGGCCCAGGGACCCGTGCTCGGCCAGCAGCGCCCGCCGCTCGGTCTCCGGTAGCAGGTACCACTCGTGCGAGCGCACGAACGGGTACACCGTCACCCACGCGCCGGGCCGTTTGCCGGCCACGAACGCCGGCAGGTGCGTCTTGTTGAACTCCGCCTGCCGGTGCAGCCCGATCACCGACCACACCGGGGCCAGCGCGCGGCCCGCCGCGGTCGCCCGCAGCGCCCGGCCGGCGGCCTGCAGGTCCTCCGCGGCCGCGCCGTGCCACCACACCATCAGGTCGGCGTCGGCCCGCATGCCGGAGACGTCGTACCAGCCCCGCACCACCACGTCCCTTTCCGCCTGCGCCTGGACGAAGGCGGAAAGCTCATCCGTCACCGCCCCGACGTCGGGATCGATCGGATTTGCTCTCCGGTACACCGAATACCCGGTGTACCGAAGGATGTCGCCTTCTGCAGGCTGGTCGGGGATTGCCGTGTCGGTCATGCCTCCATCCTTACTCAGCGCCGTGGGGCGACGGCGACCGCGGTGGCCGTGGCGTCCGCCACCACGGCCGCCAGCCCGGTGCCGGCCACCGCCGACCCGGTGACCGACAGGCCCGGCCATCGGCCCAAATCCTCCCGCATCCTGGCGACCTCGGCCGCCCGGCCGGATCGGGGCGCGGCGAGCTGGTCGGGGTAGCGCACCAGGGCGTGATCGATCACCCGGCGACGGTCCAGCCGGACACCCAACAGGTCCGATGCATCCGCGAGAGCCAGGTCGGGAAAGGCGGTTTCGGGCGGAACGCGGCCGCCGCGACCGTAGGACAGCCGCAACACGTGCCGGCCCGGGCCCGCCGCCTGGGCGAGGTATGCCCACTTGGCGGTGGCGTGGGTCAGCGCCTTCGCAGTCACCCCCGTCACCTGCGGCGCGACCAGCACCCCGGTGCCCCGCGGCGCGTCGTCCAGGCCCGGCTCGTCGAGCACCAGCGTGGCCAACACCACAGCCGAGGCGGGCGCCGCCGGCAGCGCGAGCGCCCCACCGGTGGCGTCCTGGAGCAGCGCCCTGGTGGTGCGGGCCGGGGTGGCCAGCACCACGGCCGGCGCCCGGATCGCAGCAACCGGCGTGTCCGGTGACTCCGGCCCGGCGTCCGCGACCACCGTCACCGCCCATCCGTCACCCACCTGCGCCACCCGCCTCACGCGTGACGCGCAGCGCACCTCGCCGCCCGCCTGCGAAAGCGCCGCCACCAGCGCATCGGTCAGCGTGCCCATGCCCCCAACCAACCCTGCCACCGCCGAACCGGCGGGGGGAGCGGCGCCGCGCAGCCGGGCCACCGCACCCGCCAGCGACCCCGTCCCGGTCAGCGCCGCCCGAAGCCCCGGCGCCACGGTGTCGACGTCCAGACCGGACGGGTCGGCCGAGTACACCCCGCCCACCACCGGCTCCACCAGCCGACGCAGGACCCGGCCGCCCATCCGGACCCGCACCAGTTCCCCGAGCCCGGAACGCTCGCCCCAACGGCCGGGCAGCAACCGATCCGCCGCGGCGCGCACCGCGCCCGGCCAGCCGACGATCCGCCGCACGTCGGCGGCCCACGGCCGGGACGGGACGCCCAGCATCGCCCCGGCCGGCAGCGGCGCCGAACCCGCCTCGTGCCGCACCCACGCCGCGCCGCCGCCGGGCCGCTGCACCGGCAGGCCCAGTTCGGCCACCAGGTCCGACACCGCGGGGCGCGCGGTGGCGTACGAGTCGGCGCCGCGATCCAGCCGGAGCCCGCCGACCGTGTGGGATCGCACGCACCCGCCCGGCTCCGGGCCGGCCTCCAGCACCAGCGTCCGCATGCCGCGCCGGGCCAGGTTCAGCGCGGCGACCAGGCCACCGATCCCGCCCCCGACGACGACGACATCCCGATCGGGCACCGGTCAGGCCCCCGGATCCGGCCGGCCGTGCACGAACTCCACCAGCGCGGTCAGCACGCCCGGGTCGGTGTCCGGCGGGACGCCGTGGCCGAGGTTGACCACGTGGCCGGGCGCCGCCGACCCGGCGGCCAGCACGTCCTCGATGTGCGCCCGCAGCGCGGCATCGCCGGCGAACAGCAATGCCGGATCGACGTTGCCCTGCACCGGGAGGCGACGACCGAGCCCGCCGAGCCGGCCGACCGCCTCGTCCAGCGCGATCCGGTGGTCCACGCCGATCACGTCGGCGCCGGCGGCAGCGAGGTCGGCCAGGATCTGCGCGGTGCCGAGCCCGTAGTGCACCCGGGGCACGCCGAGATCGGCGACGGCGGACAGCACCTCCGCCGAGTGCGGCATCACGAACTCCCGGTAGTCGGCCCGCGAGAGACCACCGGCCCAGGAGTCGAACAGCTGCACCGCACTGGCACCGGCCAGCACCTGGGCACGCAGGAACGCCGCCGAGCTGCGGGCTACCCACCCGGCCAACGCGTGCCAGGCGTCCGGGTCGGCGTGCATCATCGCCCTGGTGCGCAGCTGGTCCCGGCTCGGTCCGCCCTCGACCAGGTAGCTGGCCACCGTGAACGGCGCCCCGGCGAACCCGATCAGCGGGACGTCGCCCAGTTCGGCGGCGGCCAGCGAGGCCGCCCGCGCGACCGGCGCCAGCGCATCCGGATCCAGCTCGGGCAGGCGGGCCACCTCGGCCGCGGTGCGCACCGGAGCGTCCAGTACCGGGCCCCGCCCCGGCACGATCGTCACCGCCACCCCGGCCAGCCGCAGCGGCACCACGATGTCGCTGAACAGGATCGCCGCGTCCACGCCGTGCCGGCGCACCGGCTGCACGGTCAGCTCCGCGGCCAGGCCCGGGGTCAGGCAGGCGTCGAGCATGTCGGTGCCGGCCCGCGCGGCGCGGTACTCGGGCAGCGAGCGCCCCGCCTGCCGCATGAACCAGACCGGGCGTTGCTTCGTGCGGCGCCCGCGGTAGGCCTCCAGCAGGGGGGCTCCGGCGGTACGCCCGTCCCGCAGCGGATGCTCGGGCGGCAGCGGATGCTCGGGCGGCAGCGGCGACCCGGATGACACCGCGCGCTGCGGCGACATCGGCGACACTGCGCGCGGCGGCGGCACCGGACCGTCGGGGTATGGATGCGACATGACCTGCCCATCGTGGCAGCAGCGCGCGCGACCAGGCGGCCCGGGGCGACCCGCGAGCCCCCGTCACCGCGCCGGTAGCCTGGGATCCGTGTTGGCGGTCATCGGTGCTTCGCACCAGGAGGTGGACCTCGCCGACCTGGAACGCCTGTCGGCGGCCCCCGACCTGGTCGATGCGCTGCAGCGTCTGGCCGCAGGCGACGATTCGCCGGTCGCCGGGCTGGTGCTGCTGTCCACCTGCAACCGGGTGGAGATCTACCTTGACGCCACCAGATTCCACGACGCCGTCGAGTCCGTCGTCGGCGCGGTGGCCGCAGCCGCAGGCATCAGCATCGCGCAGGCCTCGGACCTGCTCCGGGTCCGCGCCGGATCGCAGGTGGCCGGCCACCTGTTCCAGGTCGCCGCCGGGCTGGACTCGGTGGTGGTCGGGGAGGCGGAGATCTCCGGTCAGGTGTCCACAGCCCTGCGGCACGCCCAGTCCACCGGAACCGCCACGCCGGTGCTGAACCTGCTGTTCCAGTCCGCGGCCCATGCCGCCAAGCGGGTCGCCACCCGCACCGACCTGCACGCGGCGGGGCGGTCGGTGGCGGCGGTGTCGCTGGACGCCGCGGAGGATCTCGTCGGACCGTTGGCATCGGCTGAGGTGCTGCTGATCGGCACCGGCGCCTTCGCGCGGGTCGTTGCGGCGGCACTGCGAGACCGCGACTGCACCGCGGTCTCGGTCTACTCGCCCAGCGGCCGGCAGGGCGCGTTCGCCGCGCGGCGAGGCCTGCGTGCGGTGCGCCGGCCGGACCTGCCCGCCCTGCTGGCACGCTGCGACATGGTGGTCAGCTGCAGCGGGCACGGCCAGCCCGTGCTCGAAGCCGATCTTGTCGCATCGGCGCTCGGCCGCCGCGAGGCACCGCTGCTCATCATCGATCTCGCGCTGCGCAGGGATGTACCTGCCGACGTGCGCCGGCTGCCGGGAGTACGGGTCATCGACCTGCACACCGCCGCGGGCCAGGAGGGAGCCGCGCCAGCGGAGGCGGTGGCCGCCGCCGAGCGGGAGGTGCTGCAGGCGGTGACGGAGTTCGAGGCCGACCTCGCGGCGCGGCGGCTGGATCCCGCCGTGGTGGCGCTGCGCGATCACGTCACCGGCACCGTGCAGCGGGAGATGGAGCGGCTGCTCGCCCGGGTGCCGCCGGAGATCGCGCCCGAGTTGCAGCGCGCCGCGCACCGGATGACCCGCTCGCTGCTGCATACCCCGACCATCCGCGCGCGCATGCTGGCCCGCAGCGGCGACGGGTCGGACTACCTGCGCGCGCTGCACACCCTGTTCGGCATCGACGTGGTGGGCCTGCCGGACGGTGACGGGCCCGCCGGCGATACCCGGACCTGACGACGGCGCCCGACCCCGGCGGTGCGACCGGCCCGATCGGTCCCGGTACGGCCGGTCGCGGGCTGTCCGCCGCTGCTGGCACGATGGCTGGCGTGCCCGCGCCCCCACCGCTGATCCTGCTCCGCGGCGACGAGTCGCTGCTGGTCGACCGCGCGGTGCAGCGCGCCACCGCCGCGGCGCGTAAGGCCGACCCCGAGACCGAGCGGCGCGAGGCCTCCGCGTCCGGGTTGGGCGTGGGGGAGTTCGCCGAACTGGTCGCGCCCAGCCTGTTCGCCGAACCCCGGCTGGTGGTGGTGCGCGGCGCGCACGAGGCCGCCAAGGACCTCGCGGCGGCACTGCTGGGCTACGCCGCCGCTCCGGTGGACGGCGTCACCCTGGTGGTGCAGCACTCCGGCGGGGCGCGCAACAAGCCGCTGGCCGACGGGCTGGTCAAGGCCGGCGCCACCGTGGTGGACTGCGCCAAGATCACCCGACCCGGCGAGCGACTGGACTTCGTGCGTGCCGAGATCCGCTCCGCCGGTGGCACCGCCACCCCGGAGGCGGTGGCCGCGCTGGTGGACGCGGTCGGCAACGACCTGCGGGAACTGGCCTCGGCCGCCGGCCAGATGGTCGCCGACACCGGCGGCATGATCGACGAGTCGGCGGTCCGCCGCTATCACCGGGGCCGCGCCGAGGTGTCCGGTTTCACCGTCTCCGACCTGGCGGTGGCCGGCAACATCGCCGGTGCCCTGGAGGCGCTGCGGTGGGCGCTGAGCATCGGGGTGCCGCAGGTGGTCATCGCGGACGCCCTGGCGGACGGCGTGCGCACCATCGCCAAGGTGGCGAGCGCAGGCGGCGGCAACCCGTATCAGCTGGCCTCGCAGCTGGGCATGCCGCCGTGGAAGATCGACAGGGCGCGGGGGCCCGCCAGGGGATGGTCGGCCGCCGGTCTGGCGCGTGCGATGGCGACGGTCGCCGAGTTGAACGCGGACGTCAAGGGCCAGGCGGCCGATCCGGACTATGCGCTGGAACGAGCGGTGATGGACATCGGCCGGGCGCGCCGCATGGGCTCGCCCCGATAGCCCGAAGAGACCACAACACCCGGCGCGCGACGTGCGCGGGCCGGGTGCTGTCGGAAGGGGTGGCGGCTACAGCGCGTTGGCGCGCTGGGCCATCGCGGACTTGCGGTTGGCGGCCTGGTTGGCGTGGATGATGCCCTTGCTGGCGGCCTTGTCCAGATCGCGGGAGGCCACCTTCAACTGCGCGAGCGCGGCGTCCTTGTCGCCGGCGTCGACGGCGCTGCGGAACCGGCGCACGGCCGTCTTCAGCGCGGAACGGACCGACTTGTTGCGCAGCCGCGCCTTCTCGTTGGTCTTGTTCCGCTTGATCTGGGACTTGATGTTGGCCACGCCGGATTGCCTTCGTTTCGTCGGGGATGTCACGGGGTGGCGCCGACGGGCGCACACCGATCAACGATGCTACCAGCCGGCGGCCGCATCGCCCAAACCCGCAGGTATCGGGTCGACCCGGGCCGGATCGCTCAACCGCAGGTCAGGGCGCTGTCCGGGGGCCGCCCGGCGTCGGCCAGCGCGGCCACCACCCAGTGCACCACGCCGGGGTCGTTCGGCAACGCGATGTGGTCGATACGGGCGCGCGGGCACACCTGCTGCACGGTGACCGAGCGCACACGGTCCGGCGGGCCGTGCGGCACCTGGGACGACACCGGAGTGACGATCGCATCGTCGCTAGTGGACACCACCGCGTAGCGCACCGCACCATCCAGGTCGCCGCCGGCATCCAGGCGGCGCAGCAGCGGCGATCCGGCTGCCTGGTCGGCGCAGGCCGGGCACACGGCGGACGGGACCGCTCCGACCAGCGGTGACGTGGTTCCGTGGAAGGACGGCGATCAGCACCGCCACCCGCACGTCCGGGGCCAGGCCGTCCAGCCGCAGCGCCGTGCGCAGCACCAGCCCGCCCTGCGAGTAGCCGACCACGTCCACCCGCTCGGCACCGGTAACGCGCAGGACGGTGCGGACCAGCCGCGCGGCGGCCCTCGCCGAGCCGGTGACGGCGTCGATGCCCTGGCGCCCGTAGTTCAGGCCGTACACGCACCGGCCGGAGCCGCGCAGCGCCGGGACCAGCGTGGTGAAGTTGGCCGCCATCGTGGAGAACGAGCCGTGCAGCAACACGACCGGCGGGTCCGCGGAGGTGCAGCTGGGCAGGTTCACCCCGGCCAACTGCACCATCGGCAGGGCGGCCCATAAACGAGATGAACCCCCGCGCCAACGGGGGTTCATCGGAAAGCAGATCAGCTTGATGGGCTGTTCTGAGGGTAGCGCATAGCCCGATACCGGTTCAACGAGAGGCTTGCCCGGTCGCAACGACCGTGACGTTCGGTTTGTGGGGGACGTATCCCGGAAAGCTGCCTTGAGCAGGGCGTCATCATAACTCAGCATTTTCCACTTGTGGGTATCACGAAAGTCGTTGGCACTGTAATTCGATACTGCGTATCGTTGATGGAGTACGAAATTGATACATCGCGTACCACGGCATCTGCCTGCTTTGGTCCGAGACTGACTCCGACTACGAGGTCACTGAGGTGACCAGCAGGTACTGTTGAACCGTCTGCATCAACAGCGTTACTCCAGTCCTGTGTAAGCCCCTCTGGTAGGGCGCGCGGTGGAAACCCTGGAACCGCGCCAATCCCTGCTGAGTGCTCTAAGTCTCCATTGTTCGGCACGAGTAGAAAACCCTCGATAGTTGCGTTTTCAACGTTGTCTGCTGAAGTGCTGATGATCCGCGCGGTTGCTGCTTCTGTATTATCGAATTGCGTTACTGCAAACGTCGCGGGCGTGCCTCGATCCGTCGACGCGCACGCCGTCGTCGGCTGCTGCGATACGTACAATGGGCCGTTACCTTGGCCGATGCGGTCTGGTCCTTCTGAATGCCCGCACCCGCCTATTAGTATGCCGACCAAGGTGAGGACTGGGACAATGAGGCACCTGCGTCGCACGTTAGTATCCAGCAGACGTCTTCGCAGCAGAAACGACATAAGTTGTAGTCGAAGCCGGGCCACCATTGTTTCCGCAGAGATATATTCCGCCCCGCTGTGCCGTGTAGCGGACTTTTGCTTTCGTCGAGTACCCGGTTCGTGCCGACGGCCCAATCGACAAACCAAATGCACTTAGAGAAAGGCCGTTGGTCCAGGTTATCGCGGTACTTCTGGTGAGTTCCAGCCAGTTGCTCTTGCTGTACCAGGCGCAGTTGTGGGCGTTTCCAGCACCGGATGCCGTCTGTGACCAAGCGCCGCCGTAAAAGCCGGCGGGCTTCATGGTGTATATGGTGAATGTGCTGGTCGGGTCGATATTGCGCTGACAGAGAGATGACCACTTCTGCACGAGGAACTTTGACTTATAGTGGTAGCTGCCCGCGCCGGACTGTGTGCCGAACCCCGTAGTTGATGAACTAGTGGTGACATTTGTGTACCCAATGTTGGCATGCCAGTTGCCGTCTGATCCCGTCCCAGTGATGCCGAGGCGGCTGGATTGACCGGTCGTGTACGTCCACTTGGCATCTGCGTTTGGTGTGTTGCTAAAGCTTTGCCCGACAATCGTCCAACTCGGGTTAGTACTGAGCAGTGTAGTGTGGCCGATCCCGATTCCTGGATAGCAGCCGCCCTGCCCGGAGGCAGCCACGGCGCCCAGATTGATTTGCACGGTCCCGGAGCCGGTCTGTGTGACGTAGTTCGTGTACGTGGTGGCGTCCGCCGACGCGTCCGTGCTGTCGACGCTCTGCCGCGTCGCGAGGGATAGATCTGTTCCGGGCTGCGATTCTGATTGGTCGGCGGCGGCCACCGCACGGACTTTGGTCGATACGGGAACGGTGATGGTCCCCCCAGTTATGTGGATCTCCAAGTTGAGATCGATGGTGCCGTCCGGGTTCGTGTATGCGTCGAGTGATCGGCTGAATGGCACCGTGAGCGTGAAAGCGCCCTGACTGTCGAGTTTTGCGCTGCTGAGTACGGCGAGGTCTACAGATTCGCCAGGCTCCATATGGACGAGCGTCTCCTGCTTTGGCCATACCCTGGCTGTGATCACTGTGGGGGCGTTCACATCGTTCGTGAGCAGAGGCGATTGATCGGTTAGCGACCCGGAGAGCAAGACTGGTGTGCTGTCAGAACTGCCCGCCTCAGCGGATGCGGCTGGCGTCATAACGACGAGTTGCGCACCAAGCACGACCAGTGAGACTAGTAATGCACGGATGCTCAGCTTGTGACTCATTGCGCCTCCTGTTGAACGACGGGCGCGTCGCGAAAATCTCTTACGGAGAGTAGCACCGTAATTGTGACGTGGGACACGTTCTACGCATGACGATCCTCAACGTCGGCAACTGGTTGTGATGGGCGGGCGGGCTGCTACTCGGTGCCGGTGCCGAGGTGGATGGGTACGCGGCGTTCGTCGTCCAAGACGGCGGCGAGTTCGAGGTGTGCGCCGAGGGCGTCGAGGTATTGGCGCAGGGTTGAGATTCGTACGTCGTCGGCGTGTTCGAGTTTGGAGATGGCTCCTTGGGTGACCTCGAGCCGGCCGGCGAGTTCGGCCTGGCTGATGGCCTGGGCGTGGCGCAGCTCGTATAGGCGGATCTCGGCGAGGGTGTGGGCGCGGGCGGCGGCGAGCCGGTCGGTGGCCCCGGGCCGGGCCCGCACCTGGCGGCGCAGCTCGGAGAAGTTGGTGCGGGTCATCAGATCAGTCCTTCCTCGCGTAGCTGGTTCAGGTAGGTCTCGTACAGCTCGTCCGCGGCTGGCACCGCGTGGCGATACCAGGTGTTCCATTGGCCGCTCTTGTCCCCGCCGAGCAGCAGGGGTCGCGGTGCGGCGGGGGTCGAAGATGAACAGCACTCGCAGGTCGCCGTCCTTGGAACCGCGTAGCTCTTTCATGTTTTGGTGGCGGGAGGTGTGGATGCGATCGACTACCGGCCGGCCCAGGTCGGGTCCTCGTTCGGCCAGCAGTTCCACCCGGTCGGTCAGCGACTCTTGCTGTTCGGTGGTCAGCCGCTGCCACCAGTGCAGGAACTCGTCGGTGACCTCCACCTCCCACACGAGCCCATATGAACCATTCCTCATCATGAGTCAAGGCTCATGTTGGTCGTGTGGTGGGTGCTGCCGCGCCGCCGCGAGGGGCGTCTTTGCCCTCCGGAGGTATTTACGTAAACACTGATTTGATGTGGCCCAGTGTCGCGGGGTTCAGTCGTTGCACCGGGATTCAACTGCTGAAAGTCCAGGTGGGACGGGCGAAAGAAATGTTCGGGACCGCCCGGCGTGTCACCCGCTAGCACGCTGCCGCGTGGCCGACCATGGTCGCCATGGCCCTCAAGACAACGCCGCGAAGCTTCCTATGGCGACTCAGCGAGGAACAACGGGCCGAGCTGGGCCGTCTGGCAACCGAAGCTGGCCGGCCCATCCAGGAGTACCTCGAGTTGCGAGTGTTCGGGGAGATCCGGCCTCGGGTTGATCCTCGTGCACCCCGTCGCCATCGGTCGGCGGGACAACTACCGCTAGAGGGCTAGGTTCGGCGGAGCCTGAATTTTGAGTCGGGTTGCGGGTTTGCC